>NZ_JBHIPW010000037.1:0-77423 GCF_042196265.1 Bartonella sp. AP1QHHD | reverse complement strand
GAAGATAACATGGCATCCCTCTATACCAAAACAGCCGATAGAAAACGACTTGCAATAGAAGCAATCAAAAATCTTCAAAAAGGTTAGGGATAGACACCCAAAAAAACATAACAGAATCAATGATTATAAAATCCCTTACTCTTGTAATAAATTATTGATTTTAATTGCCTTTTTTACACTCTTTTAGTGGTGCAAAACTATAACGATGTAATCCTATAACTGGTCCATATTTATCAAGAGCTGTACGATGCGCTAGCGTTGCATAACCTACATGCTTCTCTAAACCATACCCTTTATAAACTTGTCCTGCACATTCCATCATCCGGTCACGCGTTACTTTCGCAATAATAGATGCGGCTGCAATGGAAACCGAACGCTGATCACCCTTAATCAACGCCATTGCAGGACAGGACAACTCAGAAGGAATATCACGCCCATCAACAAGGACATAGTGGACTGGAATGGCTAATCCTATAATACAGCGACGCATTGCTTCTAAAGTTGCTTTTCTAATATTGGATTGATCAATTGTACGAGCACAAAGACTGGCAACTGAAACCGCTAATGCACTTTGCAAAATTTCATGATAAAGTCTATTTCGTTGGAGAAAAGAAAGTTTTTTTGAATCATTTAACCCATTAGGAATACGATCTTTATCCAAGATAACTGCTGCTGTTACCACAGGTCCAGCGAGAGGCCCCCGTCCTACTTCATCAACACCTGCTATATGAAAAAAACCCTGTTTTTGCAAATCCAATTCGCACGAAAAATTTGGTTGTAGCGGAAAATTAAACATCTTTGATAAATCACAAATACAACAAACATACATCTATTTCTGTAGACTGATCATTTTTTGCAAGCATTACAGTTTTAAATGGCTCTTCAAACATTCCGCGAATTCTTGCACAAAAAATAAAAAAACACATTTCTTTGGTTACCCTCTTTTATTATGTATAATAAAATCATGATGAAATAAAAGCTTTTATATTTATTTATCAAATATTTCCTAAAGTCATGATAGGTTTTACAAACCAATTTGGGTGCATTGATTTGATAAAAAGAGCTGCTTGTTGCGCCGTTTGTTTATTTTTAAAAATGCCAAAGCAAGTTGCTCCCGTTCCAGACATACGGGAAAAAAGAGCCCCACATTCATCTAATATAGATAACACTTCAGCTAACTGAGGTGCTATTTTTAATGCAGGAGAAAAAAGATCATTACGCGTTTCTTGTAAAACTTCAACTAATGAATCAACACTCTTTAAAGCGTCTGTATTAATTTTTAAAGAAGGATTATGACGCTTCTCTAACGCTTTAAAAACAGCTTGTGTTGAAATCTCTTGTCCATGATTAACCAATACCATTGCTAATGAACAAGCTTCTTTTAGTCGTATCATCTCTTGACCAATTCCTTTAACCAAAAGCGGCTGCTGATACTTTAATGCACAAAGGCACATGGGAACATCAGCACCAAGAACTAAGCTCATTTTTGCTAATTCTTCGTAAGAGCAATCAAGATTCCACTGCCGACGCAACATGCTGATAACCCCAGCTGCATCACCTGAGCCACCACCAATGCCTGAAGCAACAGGTAATGTTTTTACAAGCCGAAAAAAAGCAGGTTGAGCACATTCCGGAAAAGTCTTATGCATAAAGTCCCGTGCGTGAATAACCAAATTGTCTAAATGAGAAACAAGTCCTTTTGCAAACGGCCCCGTCAAAACAAACTGATTATTTTCACAAGGTGCATAGTGTAGACAATCACCGCTAAGACTAAAATAAACCAAACTTTCTATTAAATGATACCCATCAGCACGTTGCCCCACAACATGTAGAGCTAAATTCAATTTAATAGGTGTAAATAAATAGGAATGTCTTTGGAACGAAGTTTGTACATTTGATATCATATGACGTAATATTCACTTACATAGGGTTCTTTTAAAAATTCCCCCCTTTTACCCATAGTTTTAGCACGAGCCCTATAAACAGCTTGGAATATTCTTAATCGTTTTCTAAAAAACAATAAATATAAAGAGTTCTCATACAAAATAAACGATATGTTCTCATTCATATCATTTCAAGCCTTTTTTCTTCTAGCATCTGTTTTTAGATAAAAATCTCTCTGGCTTGAATGATCCTTTCCATCACAAACCATAACGCTGCCAAAGCGCTCGCTCTTCTGCTGCCATCAATGCACTATCAACGACTGTATAAACCGTATGTGCCGTCACTCCTGAAGGCGTTTTAGGTCCTAAAAAACTTTTTGGAGGCATAATAAGTCGAAGTTTTGCATCATTACCAAAGCGCTCCTTAATAACAGAACGTACATCATTCAATCCATCAACCAGACCAAGCTCAACGCTTTGTTTTCCACTCCAAAACATTCCTGTAAAGAGATTCGAATCATCTGATAATTTTTCAGCACGCCGTTCTTTAACCAAATCGATAAAAGTTTGATGCACTTCAAGTTGGAGAGATTTCAAATGCTCAATATCCGCCTTTTTTTCTGGCTGAAATGGATCTAATGTAACTTTGTTCTTTCCTGCTGTGTATACACGCCGTTCGATACCAATTTTCTTCAAAAGTTCCGGAAAACCAAAGGAAGCTGAAACCACTCCAATGGAACCAACAATTGAAGAAGGATCTGCAAAAATTTCATCCCCTGCACAAGCAATCATATAACCACCAGATGCTGCAATATCTTCAATAAACACAAGAACCTTTTTATTTTTTTCTTCTGCCAAGTCACGAATGCGCTTGAAGATAAAACGCGATTGTACAGGTGAACCACCAGGAGAATTAATAATAAGTGCAACAGCCGGTGACTTTTTGTGTGCGAAAGCCTTCTCTAAAAGATTTGCACACCTACTGAGGGAAAGGGTACGAGATATAGATGCTGATGAATCCATAATTGCTCCTTGAAGGCGCACCACAGGAATTTCAAGTTTATCGGAAGAAAAACGGCGTGGAATAAAACTTTTAATAAAATCCATCAAAACAAAATCTCCTTATAAATTAAGAACAATTAAATAGGCAAGGACAACAAAAAGGAACAACGCTATAACATCCAAAAGCGCCAATCAATCCCCACATTACAAGCAGAAATATAATTTCACCCAAAGTCAAACCTCCCTAACAACAAAGTTTGGACTTTAAATAATAAACTAAAAAACACAAGATACTATTAGAAAAGTTCCCACAAGCTTATATATCCATTATTAATTGCATCAACTCGGGGCGAAAAAGTATGGTCATTACCTTCATGTATAACCAATGCCGGTAAAATAGATAAAGCTGCTCGGCTTCCTCGTTTTGCGTAAAATAAAAGACGAATTGCTGCTGTTTTCGCACGAGCATGCACAGGAATTATACAAACACCACCAAAACGCCCTTCTAAAGCACGCAAGATATCTGTCAGCGATTGTGGACGTGCAATGAGCCCTAAGTATCCACCTGGCTTAACAATGGCTGCTGCACTCCGCAACCAATTATCAAACATCGCTTCAGACATAACATGTGCTTCAGATTTTTGTTTATCAGGTGTCTTGCGATCAGTAGGATTATTAAAAGGTGGATTCATAATCGCAAAATCAAAGCTATTATCTATCAAACCTGCTTTTATACGGGCATTCCCTTTGAAGGTAACATCTGCTTCTAGCAAACAAATTCGGCTAGCAAATTGTTTATTTTGTTCTAGCATAAGCGTTTTTTGAGCGTAAGATACCATAAAAGCTGAACGTTCAACTAAAGTAACATGAACTTTCAGACAACGCGAAGCAACAGCCAACCCTGCAGCTCCAGCACCTGCGCCTAAATCAACAACCTTGCCCTTTAAATTACTTGGAACCAAACTAGCCAATAACATCGCATCCATTCCAGAACGATGACCATATTTATGGGGTTGAACCAAATAAAATTTTCCGCGGTGAAAACTGTCAATTGTTTCACCACTCTGATTCGTTGTTTTATCCATTTAAAAGCCTAATGTTCACCTTTATAAACTGCATTTTTGCCATTCAGCTGCTATTTTAAATTTTTTTATTATTTCATAACAACAAGATTACACTCGCTAAAGAACATTTCTTGCCAATAACATTCCAAGCTTACACTTCAAAGCGCCATCAAAAGCTTGAGTCAAAACCAAACCCCCTTTATGCTAGTAAATAAAGTAAATTTTATATATGTCCATTGCAATACTCTAGGAGTAAACACATTGAGCGCAGCTATCAAACCAGAACAAATAAGAAATAATCAAATTTCTCTTCAATCTCTTGTCAATCTTACTCAAAAAGATATGGAGCGCGTAAATCAATTTATTCTCTCTATGGCAAAATCAGAGGTTGAGATGATCCCTGAAATTTCTAACCATCTTATTTCATCAGGTGGAAAGCGATTACGCCCAATGATTACGCTCGCTTCTGCTCATATGTTCGGTTATCAAAGTGACGGACATATAAAACTCGCAACAGCTGTTGAATTTATGCATACAGCAACATTACTACACGATGATGTGATTGATGAAAGTAATTTGCGACGTGGAAAATCCACGGCACGGATGATTTGGGGGAATCAAGCAAGCGTACTTGTTGGTGATTTCCTGTTGGGTCAGGCTTTTAAAATGATGGTCGATGTCGGTTCCATAGAAGCGCTCTCTGTCCTAGCGAGCGCTGCTGCAATTATAGCTGAAGGAGAAGTTATGCAACTTTCTGCTGCAAAAAATATCAAAACCAGCCCTTCAGACTATCTCAAAATCATCAATGCCAAAACAGCAGCACTTTTTTCAGCAGCCGCTGAAGTAGGACCGATTGTTGCTGGCTATGGACATAAAGAGCGTTCTTCATTACGTGAATATGGAACATCTTTAGGTTTAGCTTTCCAATTGATTGATGATGCACTTGACTATAGCGGTAGTGCTCAAAGCTTAGGAAAAAATATAGGGGATGATTTTAGAGAAGGAAAAATAACAATGCCTGTTATTATCGCATATGAACGTGGAAATATAGTAGAAAAAAATTTCTGGAAACAAGCACTTGAAGATGGCAATAACAATAATGAAGCCTTCGCATACGCGCAACACTTAATAGAAAAGTATGATAGTATCACAGATACAATAGAACAAGCACGCATCTATGGAAAATATGCAATTGATGCTCTTGTTCCCATGAACGAAAATCTTGCTTACAATGCTCTCGTTGAGACTGTTGAATTTTGTATTGCGCGCGTAAACTGAATTCTTTGCAAGAAGCGCAGTATTTCTCAATAAAGTAATGAGATATGATCTATAAACAACACCATCGATTGATTATCTTGAAAAGGATTAGCTCCATGTGCTCTGCAACGGTATCTCGACTTTTTGCCCTCTTTATCGTGGGTATCATGCTGATGCCATCCCTCACCTACAGTAAAATAAGTGCAGCAACTCATACAAGCTCATTTACAGGTGCTTATTTAGCTGGAAGGGTTGCAAATCATGAAAATAAAACAGAACTTGCTATCAATTATTTTAAACAAGCACTGGTTTATCAACCTGATAACATTGAAACACAAAAAGAGCTCCTTGAAGCTATGCTCTCAGTCGGAAACTTTAAAGAAGCTGTCCAACAAGCCCAAAAACTCAAAGAGAACGATGTTATAACTCCCTTTGTTTCCTTAACTTTGTCAGTAGAAAGTCTCATCAAAAAAGACTATAAGAATGCCAATTTTCTTCTACAATCAAAAGAACCTCCGAAATCCAATAATCCAATACCTGAACTCATCAGCGCTTGGATTACATTTGGATCTGGACAAAAATCTCAGGCAATCGATGATCTTAAGAAACTCAAAGGTCCTGTCTGGTATGACCTTTTTATATCTTATCATCTAGCACTTATGAGCGACCTTGCAGAACGGCCAAAGGATGCAAAAAAATATTTCATTAAAGCACTGAATAACAAACAGGGAACTCTTATCGCGCCTAATACTTATGAGCGTATTATCATAGCCTATGCCTCATTCCAATTGCGCCATAATATGCGCAACCAAGCTCTTCAAACAATCCAGCATGGCGAACAAATGTTGTCAGATCGAGAAGTCCTTAAAAACTTTCGAGAAAAAATTGAAAAAAATTCTTTCTTAGAGAGAGTTATTAAAACACCTCAACAAGGAGCAGCCGAGGTATTATATAATTTTGGAACAGCCCTCAACTACAAAAACTCAGGGCGAATTGCACGTATTTTTAAGCAATTATCTTTCGCCTTATACCCTCAAAATGACGCAACACTGTTTCAGCTCGCACACATTTCTGCTAAATTGAACGATCCACATCAAGCAATTAAACTTTATCGCGCTTTATCCCCTAAATCTCCTTATTATAAAGATGGACAACTTCATCTTGCATTCCTTCTTGCCAATAACAACAATTACAAAGAAGCAATAAAATTACTCACATTGTTAAATAAAAAATTTCCCAATGATCGTAATATTTTGATAACGCTCGTTGCTTTTTATATGCAGGACAATAAATTTCTTGAGGCCATTAAAACTCTAGACTACGCTATTACAAAGATAAAAAACTTTCAGCAGGACGATTGGAAACTCTTTTATCAGCGTGGTATTGCTTTTGAACGTTTAAAGCAATGGCCAAAAGCAGAACTTGACTTGCGAAAATCACTTGAATTTTTCCCAAATCAACCGCAGGTTCTTAATTATTTAGCCTATTCCCTTGTGGAACGTGGTGAGAAGCTTGAAGAATCGCTCCGTATGCTACAAAAAGCCTCTGCTTTACAAGCTCACAACAGCCATATTCTCGATTCTTTAGGGTGGGCTTATTATAAACTAAAAGAATATAATAAAGCAGTGCAAATATTAGAAAATGCTGTCAGATTACAACCTGAGGACCCAACACTAAATGATCATTTAGGGGATGCCTATTGGAAAGTTGGGCGTAAACGTGAAGCAATCTTTCAATGGAACCATGCAATTGACGGAAAACCAGAAAATTCTGAACAAATTCAAGAAAAGTTGAAATTTGGTTTGCAATAAACGATGCTTAACCATAAATCACATGAATAACAAATAGAGAAACTAAAATTACTTTGGTTTTTTGTTTAGTCCAATATAAAGAGTATAAAGCGTGAAACTGCCTGAACATCTTAACCCCAAACGTTCTTTTCAGGGACTAATCTTAACTTTGCAAAATTATTGGGCACACTATGGATGTGCAATTTTGCAACCTTACGATATGGAAGTCGGAGCTGGGACTTTTCATCCAGCAACAACATTACGCTCTCTAGGACCACGCCCTTGGAAAGTTGCTTATGTCCAACCCTCTCGACGTCCAACAGATGGCCGATATGGTAAGAATCCAAATCGTTTACAACACTATTATCAATTCCAAGTGCTTCTCAAACCCTCTCCGCTCAATCTACAAGAACTTTATATAAAGTCGCTACAAGCTATCGGGCTTGATACAAAACTGCATGATATTCGCTTTGTTGAAGATGATTGGGAAAGTCCCACTCTTGGTGCTTGGGGGCTTGGATGGGAATGTTGGTGCGATGGAATGGAAGTCTCTCAATTTACTTATTTTCAACAAGTGTGCGGCATTGAATGCGCTCCTGTTTCAGGGGAACTCACATACGGTCTTGAGCGTCTAGCGATGTATATCCAAGGGGTTGATAACGTCTATGACCTTAACTTTAATGGTTTGGAGGGAGAAAACAAAATAAGTTATAGAGATATTTTTTTACAAGCAGAACAGGAATACTCATATTATAACTTCGAATTTGCTGATACAAAACTGCTCCATCAGCACTTTATCGATGCAGAACGCGAATGCAGCGCACTTCTTGATGCTGGAAAACCAAATAAAGAAAATGTATTCCATCGCTGTGTTTTTCCTGCCTATGATCAATGTATTAAAGCGAGCCATATCTTTAATCTTTTGCAAGCACGTGGCGTTATTTCTGTAACCGAACGACAAAATTACATTCTTCGCGTTCGTAATCTCGCCCGCCGTTGTGGGGAAGCCTTCTTACTCACAGAAGCTGGACAAATATATACTGGAGAAGCCTAATGTCTGATCTTCTTCTTGAACTTTTCAGTGAAGAAATCCCTGCACGTATGCAACGAAAAGCTGCTGCTGATCTTAAAAAATCTGTTACAGATCAACTTGTGAATGCTGGATTGATCTATGAAGCTGCTCGTGAATATTGGACACCTCGTCGGCTCACATTGGACATACGCGGACTTTCCATACGCTCCAAAGATATCCATGAAGAACGCAAAGGTCCCAGTATAAAATCACCACAGCATGTAATTGATGGTTTTCTACGTGCAACAGGATTAAACGATATTTCTGAAGCGCATATTGGACATGATGATAAAAAAGGTCATTTTTATATTGCTAAAATTGTTAAAAAAGGTCGAGCTGCAGAAGAAATTATTGCCGATATTTTACCGGATATTATCCGCAACTTTCCGTGGCCGAAATCTATGCGTTGGGGAAAAGATTCAGCACAAAGTGGTACTCTGAAGTGGATTAGACCTTTACAAAACATTCTTTGCATCTTCGGACCAGAAATTGGTGAAACACATGTTATTCCGTTTACAATTGGTTCTCTTAAAAGCAATAATTTAACTTATGGTCATCGTTTCTTAAGTGATGGAAAGCCATTTCAAGTGCGCCGCTTTGATGACTATGTTACTCAACTTGAAACCCATAAAGTCATTCTGGATGCCGAAAGACGAAAGAATATTATTTTAGCTGATGCCCAAAATCTCTGCTTTGCAAACGGTTTAGAACTGGTTCAAGACAATCCCCTCCTAGAAGAAGTTGCTGGTCTTGTTGAATGGCCTGTTATCTTGATGGGTGATTTTGACCAATCATTTCTTGATATTCCTCCAGAAATTATTCGCTTGACCATTCGAGCCAATCAAAAATGTTTTGTCACCCGCAAACAAGGAGAAAAAGTAAAACTTTCTCATCATTTTATTCTCGTTTCTAATATTCTTGCAAATGATGAAGGCAAAGAAATTTCGAAAGGAAATAGTAAGGTTGTCCGTGCCCGTCTTTCTGATGCACTTCATTTTTGGCAAACCGATCAGCGTGATTTGCCTGATCTTCAACAATTGGAATCTTCTATAAAAAAATTTCAACTTGATATAAAAAAGCCTCTCGATCAAAGAATGGCACGACTTGATCATTTGAATGTAACTTTTCATGCTAAATTAGGTACACAAGGAGCAAGGGTAGAACGCATTGCTACACTCGCACAAGAAATTGCCCCTTTGATACAAACAGATCCTCTTTTAGCAAAACGTGCAGCCATCCTTGCAAAAGCTGATTTGCAAACAGAAATTGTCGGAGAATTTCCTGAACTACAAGGTGTTATGGGGCAAAAATACGCCCTTCTTCAAGGGGAAGATCCTCGCATAGCTGTAGCAATCGAAGACCATTATAAACCTCAAGGACCAACAGATCGTCTTCCACAAGAACCACTTGCTATAACCGTTATGCTCTCCGACAAAATTGACATGCTCGTTGGCTTTTGGCTCATTAATGAAAAACCAACGGGCTCAAAAGATCCCTATGCGTTAAGACGAGCAGCATTGGGAATTATTAGGCTTGTACTTTCGCGAGATTGGAAAATCAATCTTATGCCACTGTTTCAGTTAGCAATGAATCTTTTCTTACAACAAAAAAATAAATATGAAATCTCTCAAAGAGAAAATTCACAATTGATGAATCTGCTTCCAGAAAAAAATGAATATATTTTATCAGACCTGTTATTCTTTTTTCATGACCGTTTGAAAATCTATCTAAAAGAGGAAGGTGCTCGTTACGATGCCCTTGAAGCCGTTTTAAATAAAGATTCTGATGATTTTTTATTGGTTGCACGTCGTGTCGAATCGCTTATCGCTTTTATCAATACCCATGATGGAATGAACTTTGTAGCCTCTGTAAAACGTACTGCCAATATTCTTGAAAATGAATTTCAAAAAAGCACAACAATAGCGAATGAAATTAATCCTGAGCTCTTTGTCGAGAAAGAAGAAAAGCAGCTCTATCATGCAATCTGTGAAGTAGAAAGAAAGGTTCTTGCCCCCATCAATGCAACAAATTTATCATTTGCCCTCAGTGTGCTAGCGCCACTTGGAAAATTGATTGATATATTTTTTGAAAAAGTATTGGTGAATGATAAAAAACCTGATATTCGTGCTAACCGTCTTGCTCTTCTCAAACGCACTTACATTGTGACACAATCGGTTGCAGACTTCTCAAAACTTGTCATTTAAAATCAAAATACCCTATTAACTGATAAAAACAATAAAGATAATTTTTTCTTTTTTATGACTTTTATTAATTAATATTGAGAAAATTATGCAACCAAAGAGAGTGTTCTTTATCTCTCAAATATCATTAATTAAGATATGTTTTCATTTTGATAAATGATTCTTTCTCAAGAGACTCTTTGATAAGTTCATCAGCCTTGTTAGAATCTATTTCCCTTGCAATAAGGGTACGTGCTGTAGAAATTGCCAAATCAATCGCCGATGAAGAAACCATGCGTATTGCATCGGCTTCTGCTTGGGCAATTTTTTGTTCTGCCAATTTATTGCGGTTTTTTACATATTCTTCTGCTTTTGCACGGGCCTCAGCAATAACAGATTCAACTTCATGCTTTGCTGCTGCAATAATTTCTTGCGCATCTTTTTCTGCTTCTGCATGTTTGCGTTGATATTCAGCCAATATTTCCTGTGCCTCTTCACGAAGACGCAGCGCCTCATCCAGTTCATCTTTGATACGTTTCGCGCGTGCATCAAGATGGTGTATAACCCTCTGTGGAATTTGGAAATAGACTAAAAGAGCCAAAAAAAGAACTAACCCAACAAATGCCCAAAAAGTATCAGTCATCTTTGTCTTCCTCCATAATCCGCAGTTTTAACAACTGAACGAACAGCCTCTTTGCTGATATCAACGTCAATCAATTTTTTCACAATTTCAAGAGCTACTTCTTCAGCGATAGAACCAACATTTTGCATCGCTTTATCCCGAATTTTTGTTATCTGTTTTTCAGCATCTGCGAGTTTTTTCTCTAGACTCTCTTCAATTTCTTTCCGTTCAAGCTCTGCCTTTTCTTTTAATTCTTCACTAGCTACCTGCGCTATAGCCTGCGCGTTCAAACGCGCTTCCGCTAATTTCCGCTCATAAGTTTCAACAACAATGTCTGCTTCTTGCTTCATGCGCATTGCCTGATCTAAATCAGATGCTATTCGATCTCGCCGTGTTTCAATAACACCGCCAATACGTGGTACAATTACACGGGAGATAAAAAGATAAAAAAGTCCGAAAGAAATTGCCAACCAGAAAAAATGCGAACCAAAATGCACAAAATCAAAAGGCGGAAACACACGATTTGCATGCTCTGCCACCTTTTTAATATGTTCTATCGACGTTTCAGTGTTCTGTGCATAAGCGCTTGAAACAAACATCTTCTTTCATCCTTTAAATAGCTTATTAAAGCCCTCTATAACCGATGATAACTGACTAACATCTCTCTGGCATCTCTCTGGTTAAGAGCCTAAAAGGGTAAATCTTTCCTCATGCAAGAACATGATATACCCTTTTGATGATGATTAAACCCCAAAAAGAAGTAATAAAGCAATGAGCAATGAAAAAATTCCCAAAGCTTCTGTTACAGCAAAACCAAAGACGAGACGTCCAAACTGACTATCTGCTGCTGATGGATTTCGTAATGCACCAGAAAGATAGCTACCAAAAATATTACCAAGTCCTAAAGCTGTTCCAGCCATACCAAAGCAAGCAAGACCAGCACCAATATATTTTGCTGCAAGCACCATTTCCATGTTATTCTCCTTTAAAGCGAAATTGCATTATTCGACGGAAAACCGCCAGTTCTATTAATGTCCTGGATGAATTGCATCATTAAGATACATACAAGTTAAAACCGTAAAGACGTAAGCCTGAAGAAATGCGACCAAAAACTCAAGAGCAGTAATTGCTACAGTCATAATAAGCGGTAAAATCGAACCACCCACACCTACGAGTCCTACCCCAATCATTGAAACAACAAACCCAGAAAACACTTTAAGCGTAATATGACCAGCAAGCATATTCGCAAAAAGACGAAGAGAAAGACTAATTGGACGGGAGAGAAAAGAAATAACCTCAATCATTGTCACCAGAGGTAAAACCACAACAGGAACTCCACTGGGAACGAACAGTTTCAAAAAACTGACCCCATGCTTATAAAAGCCATAACCAATCACCGTCAAGATTACCACCATTGCTAACGAAAACGTGATCATGATTTGAGACGTAACCGTATAAAAATAAGGAAAGAGACCAATAAAGTTAGCAACCAAAATAAAAGTAAACAGAGAAAAAACTAAAGGGAAAAACTGCATTCCCTGCACACCAGATGATTCCCGCAGAGTCGATGCTACAAATTCATATGCCATTTCCGAAAGAGACTGCATCCGCGTTGGAACCAATCCACGACTCGATGATGAAATAAAGAGAAAAATAGAAGTTACAACAACCGTGAGGACTGTAAACAATGATACATTTGTAAACGATAAATCCATATTTCCTATGGAAATCTTAATCAGCCTTGAAACCTCAAACTGATGAATAGGATCTGGAGCGTGTGCTGTCACTTCAACCTCATTTATCGGACCTCTCATTGGCCCCTTTATCTTGTTTATCTTGGCGCAATACGCCTTTTTTTCCTAATTGACTGGAGGAAACATACCCCACAGACCGAAGAATACTCAATACACCCGCAGCAAATCCAAAGAAGAGAAAAAATACCAATCCCCAAGGCCATGAACTTGCTAACTTATCAAACCCCAACCCCAAAACAATACCAACTATAATACTTGCCAGAAACTCACTGGAAAGCTTAATTGCATCTGCCATCCTTCCTTGTGATTTTTCCCGCTCACTCTTATACTCCCGCTTCTTTAATGCTTGCTTGCGCACTAAAGCTACGCTTAAGTTCCTACTACGACATTCCAAATCCTCTGAATGAAGACACTCTCCTTGCTTTTTCTCTTCAGCCTCCTTACGGCTCATAACGGGTTTCTCGCCCATCGCCATCATTGGCTCCTTAATTAAAAAGCAACGTAAGAATACATTTCATAAAACCGTGTGCATCATATTGTTCCCGAATTTATTCGTCAAGATACTAAAAGAAATCTATCACAAGTTATCGTATAAATTTCATTGCAGAAATAACGTATTTTTCAATTTACATGCTTTCTTAAAAAGATATTCTAAGCACCTAAACCGATTTCACGACAGCACCCGTGAATGTATAACGAAAAGTTCCCGTGAATAATATAAAACTTATAGAACAACCATTTTACGCTTAACGAAAGGTGTAAACTAATACCATCTTATTTTCCGGCTCCCAATGTTATATCAGTCCTAGTTTTGAAAGAGAACATAGAAAACTAAAAACAGTATGAGAACGTTGGTTTTCTCCTTTTATTCGAATAAACTTGCACTTTTCATTTTATGAAAATGATAATAATCAATGGTTTCTGTATGATCCTATTCGCAAAGTATTTTATATACACCATTACAAGCCTCATCACGAAATGAGCTTGAGGGTATTAAGAGAAGCTCCTTTAAATACAAGATATTAATAAATCAAAAATTTCAAATAGATTAAGCCAATAGAACACAATAAAATTTAAATATGATTACCATACCACTTTATACAATTTTAATCTACTTTTATAAACTTCGCTCCTTACAATTGAATATCTGTGGATTCAGCAAATATTTTTGCTTTTTATTCAGACAAACAAGCAAAAGCGCTTATTCATAAGCTTTATTTTTATGAAACGATAATCTAATGCTGCTTTTCAAACAAGCATCATAATTATATTCCCCTACCCTCATATTGCATCTATTCTTGCACTTAAATAACCCATTAAGAGGATTATGTACTCTTTCTTAAATACTCCCTATTAAACTCTTCTCATGACATGCAAATAAATGATCTTTATCAAGATGAGAGAGCTCTATTCAATAGCGCTCATGATAAATGATTATCAATAAAATTAAAACTTTAGCAAATAAAACTTTTTCTTTTATGAAAAGAAAGATCATAAAAAAACTTATTTTTAAGATTCTTAATTATAGATTTCATTCACTTAAAAAATTAAAGAGTTATCATTTCTCTTGGAACGTGTCGCAAAAGGATTATCAGAGGCTCGTAATGATATGCGAACGGGTATACCAGACATATCAAATGTTTCACGTAACCCATTGACAAGATAACGCAAATACGACTGGGGCATACTTTTGGGGCGCGAGCAGGAAATCATAAATCCAGGAGGACGTGTCTTAACCTGTGTGATGTATTTAACCTTAAGTCGACGTCCAGAAACCGCAGGAGGTGGATGATGTGCCACAACAGTTCCAAGCCATTGGTTCAATTTAGCCGTCGAAATGCGACGATTCCATACACGGTGCATCATCATGACATTTTCCATCAGTTTATCAATCCCTTGACCATATTGTCCTGATAAAGGAACAGCTCTCAAACCACGAACTTGAGGAAGAAATCGCGCACATTTTTCATGCAAATCAATCAATGTGGTCTGACTGTTTTCAATAAGGTCCCACTTATTGAAAGCAATAACTGGAACACGCCCTTCACGAATCACAAGATCAGCAATTTGTAAATCCTGCTTTTCAAAAGGTATCGTTGCATCAAAAACAATGACCACCACTTCTGCAAAACGAATAGCACGTAAAGTATCTGCAACAGATAGTTTTTCTAATTTTTCTTGAATTCTCGATTTTCGACGTAAACCTGCAGTATCAAAAAGTTTAATATGACGACCACGCCATTCCCAATCTACAGAAATAGAATCACGCGTGAGTCCTGCTTCTGGTCCTGTTAACAATCGCTCTTGTTTCAACATACTATTGATAAGAGTGGATTTTCCTGTATTGGGACGCCCCGCAATTGCAATCCTAATGGGCTTACTTTCATCGTAAATAAGCTCCTCTTCTTCCAAATCCTTTACATCATCACCAACAGATGCAGGTTGTATCATTCTATCTTCTTCTTTGTTGTTGCCAAAAGCATGCTCTGACCCAACAGCATCTATAATTGCATCACGCAGATCACTAAGTCCCAAACCATGTTCAGCCGATATTGGGCACGGCTCCCCCAAACCTAATGACCACGCCTCATACTCTCCTCCTGTTGCCGCTCTTGACTCAGACTTATTGGCAACAAGCACAATTGGCTTTCCTGATTTGCGAACCAATGAAGAAAAATTTAAATCACTTGATGTTATTCCGCTCTTTGCATCAAATACAAATAAAATAAGATCCGCTTCATCAATTGCAACTTTTGTATGAGAACGCATACGCCCCTCAAGTGTATGATCACCTGCTTCTTCCAGCCCAGCGGTATCAATCACATCAAAACGTAGATCTTGAAGTTTTGCCGCATGAATACGCCGATCACGTGTTACACCAGGCTTATCATCAACCAAAGCCAATTTTTGCCCAACCAAACGATTAAATAGTGTTGACTTCCCAACATTGGGACGACCAACGATAGCAATGGTAAGGCTCATCGATTTATTCCTTATTTGCCTTGCCCTCAGCTTGTATAAGCTCAAGCATCATTCGAGCCCGATCTGTTATTTTTAAACCCAAAGAACCTTCTTCAGAAATTTTCTTAAAATAATAAACCGCCTCATCCATTTTATCCGCCTTATAAGCAGCTAAGCCTAAAGCTTCTCTTGCAGACATACGCATAGGATCGGTATCACTTGCCATATCTTTGATGCGCTTTTCAACATCAGTTAATGTCCCTGTATCAACCAGAATATAAGCCGCCCGAATTTTTGCAACTTTCTGCAAAATCTGCGGTGCTTTCTCGTCCGCTGCAACAGAATCAAAGATCTCCACTGACTTAATAATATCACCTTTCTCCATGAGTAAAGAAGCCTCACGTAAACGAGCAAGAAAAGGATACCCCCCAAAATGAGAGGTTTTAACAGTTTCTAATTGCTTTATCGCTTTATCAAAATCACGTGTATCCGCAAGATCAAGACTCTTTACAAATGCATCACCAATATAACCAGCTTTCTTTATTTGTGTATGATGATAAACTTGATAAGCAACTATCATGAATATAAAAAGAATAGCTGCTCCAATAATTGAAAAACCATACCGTCTCCAAAAAGCAAGCGCCTTTTCCTGACGAAATTCTGCATTCACTTCAGCAATAAAACTATCATACGACATATATCATACCTTGAAAAAAGTTACTTCACCTATGCTTTTACGCATAAATGGATAAAGATGGTAGCCCTAATTAACTAAAAATCTTTAAATTGCTCGTTTATTTATTTTAAATCAACATGTAGCCAATTCAATCAGATTTTTGCAACAGTCTTAATCGAAAATGATGTAAGCACCCTGTTTGTTCACATTACAGCTTTTACATATATTGAGTCTTATGAAAAATTCACTGCCTTAATATTTATCATGATTGCCTATCATCTCAAGCGAACTTTCTCCCCATTATATAGAGGGATAATCTTTTGAAGTCTTCAACCGCAATCGTTGGTTGTATTGGATTATACAATTATAATAGAAAAACCAATTCTTGAAAAAACTTGAATAAACAGTAAATTTCCACGAATGTCTACTAAAACCAAATAGATAAAGTTTTATCTGTATCAAAAATACCGAAGCGCCATGATTAAAGTGTGGTATAATTCCAAATCTTCAGTTAAAGTTCTATATACAAAGTGTATCCCTTCAGCTTATCTTCATGCGATTAACAACTTTTTATAATTGATCCTTAAAGTTTTTTAAAATATCCTATTGTAAGGGCCAAACCCACATAAGCATTGGAACAGCAATAATAACGATCAACACCGCCAATGGAGCACCCAAACGTGGATAATCACTAAAACGATATCCTCCTGGCGCCATCACGAGCATATTACTTTGATGTCCAATAGGTGTAAGAAACTCACAACCCGCACCAATTGCAACAGCCATCAAAAAAGCTTCAGGCTTATAATGAAGGGAATGAGCAAAACTTGACGCAATTGGTGCTACCATCATCACTGTTGCTGCATTATTCAAAAATGGCGTGACCAACATAGCTGTCACCAACATAAGTGCTAAGGCACCAGATGGTGGGAAAAATATTGCCAATTGGCTTAGCCATTGACCAATGAGATCCGTACATCCTGTTTTCTCTAACGCTTCACTCACTGGAATAAGAGCCGCTAATAGTACTAATATTTGGCCATCTAATGCCTGATACAGATCACGCGCGGGCAAAACGCGAAAGATAACCATTGCAGCAGCAGCAGAAAAAAAAGAAAACGCAACGGGAACAATATGAAAAGCTGTAAAAATAATTGCTATAAATAAAACAGCTAAAGAGATGAAACCATGTCGTAAATTTCCAAACACAATATTTCGTTTTGCTAGGGGCAGGCATTTCAATTCTCTTAACAAATTTGGAATAACTGCATCCTGTCCTTGCAAAACAATCACATCGCCAAGATGGAAAATAATATCATCAAGTCTTCCCCGCACCCTTTCATGTTGACGACTTAACGCAAGCAAATTTACATTATAGTGATCAAATAGGGAAAACTCTTTCGCACTAATACCAATAAGAGGTGAATTATGGGTGATGACTGCTTCAATAATATCGATGTCACTGTCCTTATCACCTGCAGCAATAGTTCGCCCCTTAGAAAACTCTAAACGAGCAGAGTTCATCACGCTATCTAACCCTGTATGCGACCCTTCCAGCAAAATAATATCATTTTCAGACAAAACAAAATCTGGTAATGGTGAAATAGATACTTTGTTTCTGATGATTTGAATCACCATAACATCACCACTTGATGGCTTAACCAAATCAACAATATTTTTTCCCACAATCGGTGAATTTATTGGAATATGCACTTCTGCAACATAATTACGAATATCAATGGCATCATCAAACGATACACCTGAACGCACACGCACAGGCAAAAGCCAATAAAAAAGAACCAAATATAAAACACCAGCCGTCGCAATAACCGCACCAACTGGTGTAAAATCAAACATAGTAAAAGGTGTTCCGGCTAAACGTTCTTGCATCGCTGAAATAACAACATTGGGAGATGTTCCTATCTGTGTCATAAGCCCCCCCAACAAAGAACCAAAGGCCATGGGCATCAAAAAGACAGAAGGAGAAACCTGAGAACGACGTGCAAACTGAAAAGCTATCGGAAGCATAATAGCCAAAGCACCAATATTTTTAACAAACATTGATAATACGACAACAGAAAGAACTAAAAAGGCTAATTGAAGACGCACAGATTTCACGTCTGGCCATATCCGTTGAATAATAAACTCCATTATACCAGAGCGCGATACAGCCGTACTGACAACAAACACACTCCCCACGATAATAACGATATCATTACTAAAACCGCTAAAAGCTTCCTTCGGACTGACAAGACCAAGGGCACAAGCTATTAATAATGTACAAATAGCAACAAGATCATAACGAAATCGATCCCAAATAAAAACAACCATCATGAGACCAATGATCGAAAAAGCCATTATTTGATTTTCTGTCATAACACTTACCTCTCCCCATTAAATTATAATGAACAAGAACATATTTTTTATGTTTTAAATATTCCTATAAACAGCAGCAAGATAAAAGCAGACATCGGAATATTTTAGGATAATTTTAAAGTGATAAAAAATTATGATGCGCATAAACTTACCTCTCCTTATTATGCGTTCTTTTCTATAAAGAGCTAAACTCAAAGAAAATTGATAAAAGTTGATAAAGCTATATTGCAAAAAAGATGAGAATAACTCTAATATAGAGAGTAGATAATTGTTGAAACTGGTACACGCTATATTTAAACCTTTGTCGTTGCTTAAAAGAATTTATCTTCACTCTCAATTCAAAGAGTGATAAAAATGAAAGAAGAAAGAATGGTCAATCTTAATAGTGGGTATCAAAGTAACCTCAGATATTGGCTCACTTGTATTATTGGATTTGTTGCTATCTTGGCAATTATAATTGTTGGTGGATTTTATATCGCAAAACCCTATCTTGACAGTTTTGTAAAACAAGAAATAGCCCGTCGTGGTATAAAAGCCCGAACATCTGAAGTAAGCATTCTAGGTAAAATCAATTTGAAGAATGTGACATTACCTGTTCCAGCTGGTACATCACTTAGAATTGGTGCCATTTCTGCCCGTCCTCCCCTTTCCTTTATTCCCGGAACTTTTACATTTTATAATGTTGATTTAAAGCATAATAATATTCATGTGCAAATTCCCCAAATTTCTCTTCGGAGTGTATCCTTAAAAGAAAAAGATAGAACGATAACATCACGGCTTTTACAATCAATGATGCGTATTGAGCTTTCCTCAATTATTGCTCCCAATATACAACTTTCTATAGAAAATAAAAATAACCGAATAGAAACGGTTGAAGTCAAGAATTTCCAGCTTTCTGATTTTAGAAATAACCATATCCATTCAGTTAGTATCAAAAATATGGATCTTAAAACGGTCGTAGCAAATGGTGCCAAACAGATGCAACTTATGGCTAAAAGTGATACAATAAAAGCCCATGATATCGACATCAACTATGCCTACTCTATCATTTTTGGAAAAAACAATGCTCTCAATCAAGGTAAAACCGTTACTGGCCCCATTTCTTTGAATAATATAAGTGTCGATATTTTTGAAGAAGCAGAAAAAAACAGCTCTTTCTTCCTTGGGCAGTTTAAAACATCTGGTTTAAAGATGAAACCGCTTGAGCAACCTCCTGAAAAATTAATCAAAGCTTATCTTAATGCAAGAAAAGAGAATAATAAAATCGCCGAAAAAGTAGCACAAAATGGTCTTCTTATAAACATACTGCTCGCCATTACCTCAGCGGATGCCAAAGTTGATAATATCACCGTTGATATACCGCAGTTGAAAGCAACGCTCGAATCATTCCAATTCAAACCAAGTTTGTGGAAACAACCTATCCCTAAAAAGCTTTTTCTTTCTCTCAATAACCTTTCCGTTTTACCTAAAAAAATGAATGAAAAAGACTTAGATTTCTTCAAAAATCTGAACTTTGAGCGCTTTAATGTTTCAGGAAAAATTGATATTTCTTACGATGAAAAAAAACGTATACTCTTTCTTGATACAATGTCTTTCAATATGAAAAACGTTGGATCTGGGAACATATCGGCTAAGGTTATTGATGTTGATGAAAAGCTTTTTTCTGGTCAGAAAAATATAATGATTGCTGCGTCTCAAGACCTTGGCATCAATGAAATTGATATACAATATACGGATGCAGGTTTCATTGATAAGCTTTTTTCTTATCTTGCGCAAAATCTTAATGACAGCCAACATGATCTAAAAAAGGAACTTTATGACGATTTCTATCTAATGATGACGCAGACCCCAAAAATTCTGCTAAAAAATCATGACGAAGCAGAAAAAATTTCAAAATCCTTAGGAGAATTTGCTAAAAATCCACAAACATTGATCGTTAAAATTAAAGCAAACGATAATAAAGGTCTCGCAATAGTTGATCTCGAATCTGCTCTACAAAATGATCTATCTAAGGCTTTAAGCAAAGTACATCTCACTATTAAAAATGAAGCGTCGCGTTAAACATTTTGTGCTTTAAACATGATGATCTTGTCTATAAATTAAGAACTTTATTCCTCTTTTTTCTTTTGTATGATACAGAAGGTATCATACAAAGTCATTTATACAGAGAGTATAGAATCTAAAATTGACGATGCTTGGAGTTGTTCATGTCTGATTTATCTTCAAATCGCCTGCCTAATCGCGTTTCTCGTGTCACTAATCAAGCGCTTTCTGCTATCGAGCGTTTTCTCCATATTGAAGCTCTTAGTGGTGTTGTTCTTTTATTAGCTGCTGCTGCTGCACTTATTTTTGCCAATTCTAAATATGCTGCTTTCTATGAATCTTTTTGGCATACACCTCTTGGCTTTAATTTGGGTCATTTCACTCTTTCATGGGATTTACATTTCTGGGTTAATGATGCCCTTATGACTATTTTCTTTCTCGTCGCTGGAATGGAAATTCGACGCGAAATTCATGAAGGTGCTCTTGCCGATTTTAAACAAGCAATCTTACCAATTGTTGCTGCAATAGGGGGCGTTTGTGTTCCTGCAATTATTTACTTTATCTTCAATTTTAACGAAGGACATATCCGCGGTTGGGCTGTGCCAACAGCAACAGATATTGCCTTTGCTCTAGGTATTCTTGCTCTTCTAGGAAAAAAAATTCCTTCTAATCTTCATATTATTCTTCTATCATTAGCAATTATTGACGATATTATCGCTGTTCTTATTATTGCTTTTTTCTACTCAACAAACATTGATCCTAGCGGTTTAATGATTGCAGGAGCGGGTATTGCTTTGGTACTATTTTTTCAGTGGATCGGGCTTGCATCAGCATGGCTTTACATTTTACCTGGTGCAATCATTTGGTGGGGTTTAATGGTAACAGGCGTTCACCCATCGCTTGCTGGCGTAATCTTAGGGATGATGACTCCCGTTCTTCCTACCCGTACTCTTGTAGCGCCACTCACCATGCTCAGTAACGCTATGCAAATTCTTCAAGAAAAAAATACAAAAACAGATCTGCATCATATTTCAACAGCATTGAAAAAGATGCGCAAAGGACAACGGGCCATGATCGCCCCAGTAACACGTGTTCAAAAAGCATTGCATCCATGGGTTGCATACGGTATCATGCCAGTTTTTGCCTTCGCAAATGCAGGAGTAAGTTTTGCAAACTTTGATCTTTCTTCTGACAAATCATTCTTGATTGTTCTGGGTGTTGTCATTGGTCTTTTCATCGGTAAGCCTCTTGGTATTATCACTGCCAGTTATATAGCTGTAAAATCAGGGCTATGCCGCCTCCCCCCTCATATGACCTGGACAGGCGTTTTACTCATTGGTTTTTTAGCAGGAATTGGCTTTACAATGTCTATTTTTGTTTCAATGCTCGCTTTTAAAGATATTATTCTGCTTGATGCGGCAAAAATTGGGGTCCTCTGTGGCTCTGGTTTATCTGCTCTTATTGGTTTGGGATATGGATTTATTTATATTAAGCGCAATAAAGGAATTTCTCATAGTTCCTAACAAACTAACTGAAAATACATTTTTATGCAGAACTTTTAAAAAGCGATTTCGCTCATTTGTTGGGTTCGGACGATATTTAATGTAAAAGCTGTTGTCTCGCCTCATCTTTACACTTATAAAGGAGAAAACTAACATCATCATACTATTTACGAGCTTCTAATGTTGAAACACCCTTGACTCTTAAGAAGTCTTATAAGAGATATTTTATTCCTTTCTTCAATATTCTTTTACTCATGCACCAGCTCCACTCATGTTGTGCACAGAAATAATTTTAATTGTTTCAATATAAAAGGCTTCGTGGTTTCATAAAAGCTGCCTTTCGTCGAGACTATTATTCACTATAAAGAAAAAATTAATTATTATGAATCAATATCTTATGTTTAATTATACGAAACAGATAAGAATAAGCAAAGTTCAATAATCAGTTAAGTAATTCCATGGTTTATTTTTTTCCAATAAACCACCCTCCTCGTTACTGATTTTATTGCCGGTATTCTAAACAACTTTAATTTTATCTTCTTAAAAAGCACATTATTTTTGGGTAAAAATATTTAATTTATCATTATAAATCTTGAATGAAATTCAAATATCGTATGATTTTTTCATTTCAAATCTGTACATGATGAATCAATCAAGACTATTCGCTTACACGTCACAAGCCGAAGAGAAATATGGATTATTGAGGAAAGAAATAAGAATGCTTCATCATATCCATACAAGAGCTGTTCAACACGAAAACTAAAAATTAAATGATGACGACCAACTGACACCTTTGATCTAAGAAGGAGATGGGGCCCCAATAAATTTTACGTTACACCATCCACAAACGCCGTAATGGGCTTGGGGAGAAATATTTCTTTAAAACAAGCGCGTAAATTGGCACTATAATAGCGTTTTTTTTACGTGAAAGGCATATATGATTTAATAACGCAATAAACAAAAACGTGAACCAATGTGTAATATCCATTATTTAAAAGATATTGCTGTCAACCCCTTTGAAAGTTGTAAAGCAGAATTAAAAGGAAGTTGTAAAATGGAAGTTGGTTTTCACTTTTATGGCTTCATATTCTCCCCCAATTAGGTTTTATCTCCATTTCAGAAATTACCCCAACAGGTATACGCAACATCCTTGTTCCTATCTGGCATACAAAAACAGGAGTTGCTCGTAGTCCCCTTACCCGTCTCAATATATATCGTCAAACATGCATCTACGCTGATACTAGATATTGATACAGGTAACAAAAAACAAAAGATTTTTTTGGAATAACAACGTCATAACATTACTACTAGATTGACAATGGAGTGGAAAAATATTCCCGTTTTTTATCATCGACACATCGCTTGTCTCACTCCATGAAAGAATTAAACTTGAAGCATGCTTCCATAGGGAGCACTCTAGTTTACGTAATTAACTCGCGGGAAAAAAGAAAATCCTAGTCATTTAGACTATTCTAAAACATATGATTGGTGGAAAAATAGAGCATATATATCGTTGTTCTCCCCTTTTTCCGCTCTTATTTGATATTTATTTTCTTTTTGTTTAAAGAGCTCGCTCTATATTTCTTGATACCATAAAATACTCTTCATAGATAATTTAAAAAGCAATATTTTCGAGACTTTCAAATTATACAACGCCACATAAAATACAAGAAGAGTAAAATAATATGGCTATATTTCTCACAAGAAGAGTTTTGCTTACAAAGACCACCATTTGCAAAATATGTAAATATGATAAGAAACTAGCACAATATACTGCAAAAACGAAAGAATGTATTTCATGTGTGATTGGCAGTATGACACAGAAAATACTTATAATAGAGTAGTTAAGGGAAGAAAGTTAACCTAAAGAACATATGGAGGTATCAAAACTTTGAAAATCTTAATCATAATTCAAAAAAGAGAAATAGACATGAAAAAAAATTTAATTAATAAAATCATAAAAGCAACACACTGTAACATTATCATTAATTTTGATCTATATTTACATGATTTTATGAAAAGTACTTCTGAATAAGCTATAAACGCATAAAATATGGTAATTTTATAACTTATAGTGCAACATAAATATTGTCTATAAAGATATATTTTTTTATTGCCTCATAATATGGAAAAAATTAAATTTTCAAGATATACATAAAGTCATAAACAATCATTTGATGACAAACTAAACATCTCTAGAAAATACATCATCAATTCTATTTTTGGTAATTCCGTCACTAATCCAATGAGCGCCCATTTCTCTAAGATTTATAATATTAAATCTGTATTCACGAGGCTGTCCCTCATGTAACATGCATTCTTTGAATAAACGCAGTGCATTGTTCCTTAGTTCTATTAAGGCTTATCGTATAAGTCTTCTCCATCCCACTCTATAGGTTCTAAAACGTTTATAGACGGCATATTTTATATCCCTTCTTAAACAGAGTTTTTTACCTAAACATCTTTCTCTTGTAATATATAAGTGACCATTTTAAATTCATCATGAACAAGTTTAAAATAAGAGAGTTCTGCTGTATTAAATATTCCATTTAAGTTTAAAATATAAATTATCCTTAACAAAAATTATTAATTATATATTAAAGCTTTACGTTATTGAAACTCTGTTGAAACTAAAAAATACTTATCCCTTATCAAGTGCATAAACAGCATGTAATGTTCTAACCGCAAGTTCAGTGTAAGCACTATCAATCAAAATAGAAATTTTAATTTCTGAGGTCGTAATTGCTTGAATATTAATACCCTTTTCAGCCAAAGCCTTAAATGCTGTAGCGGCAACACCTGCATGACTACGCATTCCAATACCAATCACAGATACCTTGGCGAGATCGCTTTCAAATTGGAGAACATCAAATCCAATTTCTTTGCGATTCTTCTCAAGAAGTGTAACGGCTTTTTCTACATCTGATGATGGTACCGTAAAAGTCATATCAGTTTTTGAGCCATCTTCAGAAATATTTTGCACAATCATATCAACATTAATGCGTTCTTCAGCCAAGGGACCAAAAATTGCTGCCGAGATCCCTGGACGATCAGCAAGCCGCCGAAGGGAAATTTGTGCTTCATCCTTAGCAAAAGCAATACCAGTAACATTTTGTTGTTCCACAATTTCATCCTCATCGCAAATAAGTGTTCCAGAAGAACTCATTGGATCCTCCATGCCTAACGCATCAGGATCCTCAAAACTTGAACGCACAAAGGTACGAACCTTATGAACCATTGCCAATTCAACAGAACGAACCTGTAAAACCTTTGCACCAAGAGAAGCCATTTCTAGCATTTCTTCAAAAGCTACTTTTGGTAAACGACGCGCTTTCGGCTCTATACGTGGATCCGTTGTATACACACCATCCACATCTGTATAAATATCACAGCGATCAGCTTGTACAGCAGCGGCTATAGCAACAGCACTTGTATCTGATCCCCCACGCCCTAAGGTAGAAATCCGGTTATCCGGAGATAACCCCTGAAAACCAGCAATAACGGCAACCTGACCTTCCTGAAAACACTCGATTAAAAAAGATCCATCAATATTAGTAATACGTGCACGGCCATGCGCATTGTCTGTATGAATAGGAATTTGCCAACCAAGCCATGAACGTGCATTCACCCCCATTTCTTGAAGTGTCAAAGCCAACAAACCTGAAGTAACCTGTTCACCAGAAGCAACCACAACATCATATTCACGAGCATCTCTATACATAGAGGAAGCATCACTTGTCCACTGAACAAGTTCATTTGTTTTACCAGCCATCGCAGATACGACAACGGCTACCTCATTGCCTGCATCAACCTCTCTTTTGACATGCCGTGCAACATTATGAATACATTCAATGTTTGCTACAGATGTTCCACCAAATTTCATGACAATGCGCGCCATTAATAACACTCTTACCTTTACATCTCTTATCTCAAACAGTAATGAGAATTAGATGCTGTATCAATTAACCATTTTCTCGACATAGCGAATATCTATCATTTGTGCAAGTTTCATTATGATTATATTAATTTCTCTTGACTTTGTATAAAATCTACTTGACCTGATCATTAAAAATAAAAGGAAGGCAACATGATCGATGAAACACAAACAACTATTGATCAAAGTGAAATTGATCATTTTTCACGTATTGCTACAGAATGGTGGAATCCACAAGGAAAATTTCGACCTCTTCACCAATTTAACCCAACACGCCTTGCTTACATCAGAGAAAAAATCTGTTTAGAGTTTAATCGTGACCCTTCTTCACTTACGCCCTTTGACAATTTGAAAATTCTTGATATTGGCTGTGGAGGAGGCTTGTTATGTGAACCAATGGCACGTCTTGGTGCTATGGTTGTAGGCGTTGATGCTGCACAAACAAATATTGAAGTCGCAAAAACCCATGCAGCTCAAAATGACCTTTCCATTGATTACCGCACGACGACAGCAGAAGTACTTGCCAATGAAGGAGAAAAATTTGATATCATCCTTAATATGGAAGTTGTTGAACATGTCGCTGACGTTAATCTCTTCATAGCAGCTACAGCAAAAATGTTGAAACCACAAGGGTTGATGTTTGTCTCAACACTCAACCGCACATGGAAAGCATGGGGGCTTGCTATTGTAGGCGCTGAATATATTCTACGTTGGCTTCCTAAAGGAACCCATGATTATAAAAAATTCCTAAAACCTCTAGAACTTAAAAATTTCTTATCAAAAAACGCTCTGACTGTCATTGATGAGATAGGTATTACTTATAACCCATTAAACGACAGCTGGAATCGCTCAAAAGACATGGGCGTTAACTATCTCCTTCTTGCAAAACGGTCTTAAGAATATGTAATTTACAAATATTATATGCCTTGTAATAGAGAATTCAGCTTTCCCTCAGCCTCTAAAGCATAAAGATCATCACAACCGCCAACGTGATAATCACCTATGAAAATTTGTGGAAATGTATTACGTCCATTTGCACGCTGTACCATTTCTTGGCGAAGGGATGTGGAAGCATCAATATCTGTATACTTTACGCCTTTTTTATTAAGCAAATCACGTGCTTTTGTACAATAAGGACAACCAGGACGTGTATAAATTATTATCTCTTTCATAGTATTATCCTCCAATATTTTTTAATAATATTCATTTTAAATTCCTCTTAAGAAGAGGGAAAAATAGAATCTTCTTTGAGAACACGCGAAAATGTTAGCACATCAACCTGTCGTGCACCTGCATCTTTTAATGCAGCAGCTGCTGCTGTAACTGTTGCACCCGTTGTAAATACATCATCAATCAGCAAAACAGAACATCCTTTGAGATATTTTTTAACTTTATGCGAAACCTTAAAAGCATTTTTTACGTTAAGTTTTCTCTCTCTCGAAGAAAGACTAACCTGCGGACGGGTATGCCGACAACGAACAAGCCAACTCGGTTTTAAAAGCTTTTTTTGTGATGCTGCAATATAACGTGCAAGCTCAGCAGATTGATTATAACGCCTCTCCCAAAAACGACGAAAATGCAATGGAATGGGAATAATAACATCACAATCATCAATAACCTCGCGTCCAGCAAACATCATCCAATTGGCCATAAATGATGCCAATTCTATATGATCACCATATTTTAAGCGCGTTACTAAAGTTCGTGCAAGCCCTTTATGAACAATGACTGAGCGAACACGTGAAAAAGGATGAGTATTACGGAGTGCTTCACCACTAAGAAAACCTTCCCCCATATCACAAACAAAAGGAGTCCCCATAACAGGACAATAAGGTTTCGTGATAAATTGAAGTTCTTTCCAACATTCGGAGCAAATCGTACCATAAGTAGAAACATTTTGCTTACATCCAGGACAAATTGGTGGATAAAGCATCGTTTTCAAGCGTTCAACGAACTTACTTAGTATATCTCCGCTATTTAACGCCGCTTCTCGAAAATACAACATTATAAATTTAGGCTTTTACAAGTTTCCCTTAGAACAAAAGTTCCTTTGTATTTCCTCAATTTATAATTTTAATTCCTTTAAAAACTCTTACCTTCTATAAATTTATTTCTTTCATATTATAAACTTGACAGAGCTTGCACAAATAATGAACCTTTTCAAAATATATTCTTTCATAGATCGAAAGTGTTCTACAATATGTCGCATCCTTTAATTTTTGATCATAACCGCATTGAACAATTCCGAAAACGTGCCTTTCAAAAAGCAAAAAAAGGATGTGACTTTTTACTCTCTCACATGGCAGAAGATCTCTATAAACGCCTTAGCACTGTTGATCGCCTCTTTACATTAGCTCTCGATTTACACAGCCATACAGACCTTGCTGCGCAAGCTTTAATGAAATCTGGAAAAGTTTGTTCCATAGAACGCATTGAGACCGATCCGCTTTATCAAAGCCATGATAAAAAATTTCATTTACGTCATCGAGAATTTCTTGATTTACCTCAAAGTTACTGTGACCTTATTGTTTCACTTCTTTCATTACAATTGACCAATGATACCCCTGGTGTTCTAAGCCAGATAAAAAATACCCTTAAACCAGATGGCTTATTTCTTGCTGTTATGGCAGGAGCTGGCACATTAAGAGAATTGCGCGAAAGCCTGCTGCAAGCTGAAAGTGAAATTTATGATGGAGCAAGCCCTAGGGTCTACCCTTTTGCCGACATTCGTGATGCAGGCGCTCTTTTACAGCGTATTGGCTTTGCCCTTCCTGTAGCAGACGTTGAAGATATCACAATACGTTATAATACAATGTTCGACCTTATGCACGATCTTAAAGCTATGGGAATGCAAAATGCACTCATAAATCGTTCACGACGCCCTGTATCCAAACGTTTTTTTCTCCGCGCAGCTGAAATCTATGCACAACGATTTAGTGATCCTGATGGACGTATTCGTGCACATTTTTCTTTCATCTGGCTCTCTGGTTGGGCTCCTCATCCCAATCAACAAAAACCGCTCCAGCCTGGTTCAGCGCAAATATCTCTTACAGATGTTTTACAGCCCCAAAAAATATAATCTAAAATTATTTTTTAAAAATACTTTTATCTGTTGTCCGTAATATTTGACTGGTGACCGTTCCAGCTATCATTGAATCGCTCACGTTTAGAGCAGTACGTCCCATATCAATTAGCGGTTCAATAGAGATAAGTACAGCAACCAAAGTAACAGGAAGCCCCATAATTGGTAACACAATCAATGCAGCGAAAATAGCACCTCCCCCCACACCAGCAACACCAATAGAACTCAACGTTACAACACCAATAAGCGTAGCAATCCAAGTAGGATCAAGAGGATTAATCCCCATAGAGGGTGCAATCATGGTCGCAAGCATCGCTGGATAAAGACCAGCACAACCATTTTGTCCAATTGTTGCCCCAAAAGAAGCTGCAAAACTCGCAATGGATTGTGGTACACCTATCCACTGTGTTTGCGCTTCAATATTCAAAGGAATACTTGCAGCACTTGAACGACTGCTAAAAGCAAATGTTAAAACCGGTAAAACCTTTTTGAAAAAACGAAAGGGATTAATCCCAGAAATACCAAGCAATACACCATGAATTCCAAAAATTAAAATAATACCGACATAAGAGGCAATGATAAAAACCAGTAAATTTAAAATATCTGTAATACGCGATATTGCTCCTACTTTCGTCATAAGTGCAAAAATACCATAAGGCGTCAAAGCAATCACAATACGGACTAACCGCATAATCCAAGCTTGTGCCACTTGAATAAATAAAAGCGCTTTTTCTCCTTTTTCTGGCTCATCTTTCTTTAAAAGAAGAACCGATGCACCTAAAAATGACGCAAAAATCACAACACTAATAATTGACGTACGTTTAGCTCCACTCAACTCAGCAAATGGATTTTTAGGAATCATAGACAAAATCATCTTTGGTATATTCATATCTCCAAGTTTAGAAATATGACCTTCAAGAAGAGCAGAAACATTTTGCCCTTCATGCACCAAACCATCGGTTGTTAATCCAAAAAAATTAACCACAAGCACACCAACCAATGCTGAAAGAGCTGTTGTAAAAAGCAATATTGAAATTGTTATTATACTCATCTTTCCAACAGCATAAACAGAATGTAAATGAGCAACTGCTGAAACGATAGAGATAAAAACCAGTGGCATAACAATCATTTGCAACAATAAAATATAGCCCTCACCGACAATGTTAAACCATTCAACGGATTTCAATAAAGTACTTTCACCCTCTCCATAAATAAACTGCAAAACACTTCCAAAAATCAAGCCAAGGATAAGCCATAGCATAACACGTAGTGAAAGACTCCATTGCATTTTCTTACTTTGAGAAACCAACAATAAAAAAATAACAAATAGAAATAAATTGACGAAAAAATTAAATGTCATTGTCTATGCTCACTATTATTATGGTTGACATAAATAATCTGCATAATTCAAAATCAATGCATGATATTTAAAATTAACCTATAAAGCTTACAAGGCTTTTACAAAATCATTATTTTTTTAATTTATAGATTAAAAGAGAATTTTTTATCTACTAATAAATGTTTAAAGAAAATAAATAAAATTATTTTCTTATTATTTAAATTTTCACTCTCATAAAATAGTTAAAAAAGAGAAATATAAGCAACATTCATTGCATCTTAATACTGAATAATTCCAGCATATCTTATCCTATAAATCTCTTTACCTCTCTCTTTTTCTATTTGAACTGAAGCGAGCTTTCCAAGCAAGGATGAATTAACAATCGAACATTCATGATTTTTCTAGAAAATACACCAACAAGCTACTTCTGCTCATTTTATGGACTGCACTCTCAATAGCTTTGATCAGCACTTCAAATATAATTATTTTATTGAAAATACTTTTTATACATTCTTTCTTTGCTCTCAATGAAAGCTTTTTTATTTTTCAAAACTCTTTTTATAGTCATAAAAAGGATTTGAAAGACAAGATGTTGATTTATAATGATAATTTACTGTTTTGCATATTAAATGAGAGTCCCGAATAACGTAAGATTCTCTCATTTCAAACCTGTTTATCTTGAATCAATCAAAATCATTTGCTTGCACGTCATAAGCAGGGCTGGCCGTATGGGTAAAAATGTATAAGAAAGGAGTAGAAATACCTCTGATGAAACATCTTAGTGCAAGAGCTGTCGCAACATTGGAGAGCGGAGCTTGAGCAGCAAATATAAATAATATGATTGCTTTTTATAATAGCGCAGTAAAACGTTTTAACGATACCTATTCATATGCTGATCGAACAACACGTGCACGTGCTGTAGATAATTTTGTCACTTTAGATATAAAAAAGATAAGTTGGAGTTATAATGTTACGCAAGAACTAATAAGAAGAAAGGTTTTGAATTTGAAGAGGCATGCCTCACTCAGAGTTCATATCATCCTTTTACGCAACAGTGGTTTTATTATAATCGGAATCTCAACGATGGAATTTACCAAATGCCTCGTATAGTCCTGATAGGACAAAAAGTTGAAAATAGGATGATACAAATTACAGGCATAGGAGCACGAAGCGTTTTTTCTGTATTGATAGCTAAGAATTTGCCTAATCTAGATGCAATAGATACAGGTCAATGCTTTCCACTGTATCTTTATAAAAACGTTGAATCTCTGTAACTGTTCATGATGAAAAACAATCCCATTTATTTGCAAATTCAATAAAGGAAAGAAAAACATCTGGTTTACAGAAGCGTGATGCCATTACGGATGAGGGACGAGCACATTTTAAAGCTGCTTATCCTAGTGAGAGCATAACAAAGACGATTACAAATTTCTAGATAATGAAAACAATGGAAAAGACTAAGGGTATATGATTAAAATGAGAGGCTTTAAGCCTACAAATATTATAAATTTTATAAATAGTACAGTTTAAAGCATTAAAAGCAGTCTTACAGTAAATTTACAATGTATGGGGATAATTAATCGCCTATAATAAGTTGCGCTCATACTGATAAAGATTATTCTGCTATAGAAATTTTGTGCTTTTTTGAATTTTTGTGCGTATTCAAACACTCATTCGTTGCAAATTCAATCTCTTTATCTCGTGCATCTTTATCAAGAATAATAGTATATTAATATAATACCCCTTTGCATACAAATAGTTATTTCTTATCTATGAATAGCTTATAATTTCATATAACTCTATGAAGATAATATTTTTATTTATTAATATTTAATGATGTAATTAACACATTCATTCTATATATTATCATCTTTATTTCTATCTATTTACATAATATATTTCTTTTTTCTATAAAAATAAACTTGAGTTATACATACATAGATCTATCGGTATTTTTTCTACTGTCTTTTTAGCACACTGAAAGATTGATATCATAATTTTTGTATAATAAAATGCTCTTTCATATAAGCATCGTATATTGAATTATAATAATTGACTATTAACCGCAAATTATATTTTTTTTATCCCTTTTTAAAGTGAAAAATATTATTTTCAGACCTATTCATAAGTAGGCTTAGCCAAGTGAATAAAAAATGTTTGATAATAAGCTTTATCTCTTATGAACTATCTTTTGTACAAAGGGACAACATTATGATTACGGAAATATCGTGATATTATTGGGTATAAAAATCACACTCCCCAAGAAATTTTTGTATTGTATCCTTTCCGTTATGAGAAATGTTAAAAGCAAGGTAGGATATGCTCTCTAGAGCAAATGAGTGAATAAACTACCACGGTGATATGCATTTTTTAAAAAATAGGAAGTATATTTGCTTCAAATTTAATAGGCACATTCTAAAAATAAAGGTTCTACAGACTCATTCCAAATAGAATAGTAATGGGACAAAAATTTTTCAGCATCTGTTTGTCCCATTGCAACAACCTCTTCTAAAGGATTAAGAAAATTTGTTTCATCAAAACCATTCGTATCATACTGTTTGCGATTTTTTAAGCCTTTGCGAGCAATAGCGAGAGCTTGACGTGCTAACTCTAAAAGAATAGTTTGACGAAAAGGAGTTCTTAACCCTTCTTTAGGAACGCGTTGGCGCAACTCTAAAACTTCTTCAAAACACCAATCTTTTGTCAAAGCCTCTGCCTCATTAAGTGCTTCCCTATCATAAAGAAGCCCAACCCAAAAAGCCGACAACGCACAAATGCGCTTCCAAGAACCGCAATCAGCTCCCCTCATTTCTAAAAATCTTTTTAAGCGGACTTCAGGAAATAACGTTGATAAATGATTAATCCAATCTCCCATGTTTGGAATTGAATTTGCAACTTGTCCTTTTAATGCTCCATTCATAAACTGACGAAACGTTATGTGTGTACAATCATAGTAACGACCATCACGCACAACAAAATACATTGGAATATCAAGGGCCCATTCAACATAATCAACAAAACCAAAACGCTCAGAAAATATAAAGGGAAGAACACCTGTCCTCTGATTATCAGTATTACGCCAAATTTCAGAACGCCACGATAAAAAGCCATTTGGGCGCCCTTCTGTAAAGGGCGAACTTGCAAATAATGCCGTTGCAATGGACTGTAACTTCATGGATACTTGCATTTTTCGCCGCATATCACTTTCGGATGAAAAATCAAGATTAACCTGAACTGTTGATGTGCGATACATCATATTAAGACCATTATACCCCACTTTAGGCATATAATCAGTCATAATCTGATAACGTGATTTAGGCATTCGCGGCGTTTCAGCTAAAGTCCACTTTGGACTAGCTCCAAGACCTAGAAAACCTATACCTAATGGTTCTGCAATTTTTTTGAGAAGAGTTAAATGCTCCATCAACTCGTGATATGTATGGCTTACTGATTTTAATGGTGCACCAGATAATTCAAATTGTCCCCCAGGTTCCAAAGAAATGGCTCCCTGATCAACTGATCCTACGAGCCCAATAATATTCTCTTCATCTAAAATAGGTTTCCATCCTAAAGCGCTTTGCATCCTCTCTAAAAGCGCTCGAATTCCCCTCTCTCCTTCATAAGGAACAGGGTGAAAACCATCTCTATAAAACGGAAATTTTTCATGTTCTGTACCAATGCGCCAATCATCTTCTGCTTTATACCCCCCTTGGAAATAGCTAACCAAAGAATCTAAGTCATAAATTTCACTTTCATCAGTTATATCAAGCGCCATAACTTACCGTATCCTATAATTGGTATCATCATCTTAAATAAATTGTTTAGAATGATTTTACAGATTTCTCAATCCATTGCCCAATCCCCCACGGTAGCATTAAGAAGAGCCAAAGCAGCAACAGCGGCAGTGTCAGCGCGTAAAATACGCGGACCTAGTGATATTGGAACCACAAAAGGATGTTTTTTTAAAAAGCTCCGCTCTTCTTCACTAAAGCCACCTTCCGGTCCAATAAGAATACCAGGTGTTGTAACGCCACGCTTTTTAAAAGAAGGTAATGGATTATGCGATTTATGCTCTTCATCACAAAAGAATAAAGGCTGTGTCTCATCCCACTGTGCTAAAAGTTCTGCTAATGATAGAGCCGATACGCATTCAGGAAGAGATAAAATTCCACACTGTTCAGAAGCTTCAATAACATTGGCTTCCATACGCGCCATATTGATACGCGTAACCTGCGTATGATGCGTTATAACAGGCTGCAAAATCGATACCCCCATTTCAACAGCTTTCTGCACCATATAATCCAACCGCGCATTTTTGAGTGGAGCAAAGCAATAAATAAGATTGGAATGCGTCGTTTGTAATCTTTCTTGATGGATAAGCTGAACCACAACAAATTTTTTTTTAACAGTGATAAGTTTAGCAAGCCACTCACCATCCTGTCCATTAAAAAGTAAAATTTCTGCTCCTTCTTTCATACGCAAAACATGCATAAGATAAGAAGCTTGTGCCCCCTCTATCTTTATTTCTTCATTCAAAGCCAATATCTGTCGGATAAATAATCTTTTAAGTTTATAATTTATGCGCATAAAAATTTTGCCAATGCTCACTATCGTCATCGAAAAAATGAAGAAAAATATATAGCAAAAAGAAAAAATTATATCTATAGAACTATAATATATTAAAGAATTATAGAGTTTTTTTAGCTTTATGAGATAATAATAGGAACTTATAGATCCTTAAGTGATTCTGCTTTCATAAAAGTTTAAATAATGCACCATTCATCTTTGCATTCAGTCATTGATGCATCCGTGGAGGAAAAATATGTCTGCTAAAAAAGCTACAATTATTACGATTACAACCCTCTTAGCCTTTATTTTGATTACAGTGGGAATTGGTTCTGTTGGAGCCGACGGGAAGCATACAATTACCAAAGATGGCTATGGTATTTCTTCTGCGACTCAATAAGCACTGGCCAACATCCTCCTTAAAATTTTAATGTTTTTTAGCAACTTTTATAAGATTAGCACCAATATTATGAATCTCTTGTATTTGAAAGATTCCATAAGAAGGGTTTTTATTCCTCTCTTCAGTCATTTATCTATACCAACCTCACTTATTATGACGGTGAGGATGGTTTTTACTGCTTCACGACGAACGGATTTAAAATGAGAGAATCTTCCGATAATGGGAGCTCTGATTTAAATTTAAAAGACAATTTTAAGTTGCAAAAAGACGAATTACCATTATAGGATAGAATATTATACAGATGAAAAACGATACTCAATCTGCGTCAATATCTTTTGTAACCCAAAGATCACCATGATTTTGTCCTTTAGAGCTTAGAGAAAATGTAAAAGGCCATGCAAGGCTATTAGCAAGACATTGGACGTCTTTACATAAAGTTTCTGATCTATAGTTTTTGCGTAGTTGTGCCTGTAATATCAGTTCATTTTCCTTCCCTTGCGCAATAGCAGTTGCAATGGTTCCTTGAATGGATAAGCTCAAGTCTGCTGTACGCATTAATGACTCTGTTACCTTCATCATACCTTCTGAAAAGCTTGTCTGAATATCCCAGTGATCAAATGTTGTTGAAAAAGTATCATTATTCATTAAAAGAAATTGTTGTTTATTTGAAAGTCTTGTTTGTAATTCATTCAGATCATACCCTAATAGCCGACCAGAAGACATCTTCAGTGTTAACTCACCCTGCATTTTCGTAAAAATTTCTCGCCAAGAATCAGCAAGTGTTCGTACCGTTGCAGTAAAATTCGTTTTGCTTTGTATAAATGGAATAAATCCCAAGGTTTCTAAAGTCTCCTGCATATTAATAGAAGCGCCTGAAATATTTCCTCCAATACGCACTCTCTGTCCAGCTGAGGTAACTTCAATATTACTTTGAATGGCCCCACCCCAAATATTCGCATGTCCAAGATCAAAAATACCATGCCCATCTCTTATTTGTATTGCAGCAGCTAAATTTGTGAGTGAAATATTTCCTATTTTAGCTTGTGGCGCAGAAAGTCGTATATCCACGCCAATACGATCAAAAGTTCTCATATCAAAGCAGGCATTTTTCTTTTTTCCTGAAAAAAATATTGAACCCAAGAGGCTAAGGTCTAGGTTATCAAAAGCTAAAGAGCCCATGACATTTGGTACATAATCTTGAAAATCGAGTTTTAAAGCTCCTCGCGCATTGGCTTTCCCCATCGTAAATGTAACATTGTTCATTTGGATATGCATTGGTTGCGCTAAAAAATGAGATTCCCATACAATGGGTATTTTTAATTTATGTCCCCAAAACTGATTTCCACCAACCCAAGACAATGTCTGATTCCATCCAGGAGAACGCATCGACACTTTTCCGTCAAAAATATAATATTCAGATAATCGAGCCTTTCCTGTAAAAGTTATTCCCCCACGTACAGAATTGAGACTTGCCCTAATATGACTTTTGCCTCCTGCAAGAAGCAGCAATGCTTGAGAAGCATCAAGTGATAATTTTGTAAATTCTCCGCGCCAACGCGCATCTGCACGTAACCGTACTTCCTGAGTTGATTCCGGCCAATCTAAAGTTGCATTTAATCCTGTTATTTTTTCTGCTACTCCTGAAAAACTATCGTGATACACAAGAACACCATTTTTAATGATAATCCGTCCAAAAGGTTGTTTTAAAAGGTGCTCTATCTCTGGATGCTCAGGATTATGTTTTAATATTTCACGCGTATTACGTATTGCCACCCCTAATGCACCTTGTGAGCGAGAAAACCGATCAAAAAAATCTGCTATTGTTTTAACAGGCTTTTCCATAACAAATTGAGGACGCATAATCCGCGTCTCTGAAAAAGAAATATGTCCCCAAAGAAGATCGACGACAGAAAGATCAACTTCTATTGATTCAGCTTCCATTAATGGCGCAACATCATCCATTTTTGATGTTAAAGTAACGCCAGAAAGAAATGCTTTAGGATAAGGAAAAAGATGTAACCGCGGTGGATCACGCAATTGCACATTGTAACCCGTCCATGCACTTAAATCCTGCGCTAAACGAATACGAATCGCATCTGTAGAAATAAGATAAGGTAAAACGAGAATCCCCACTCCAAATAAAAAGATAATTGTAATAAAAACTCCGCTCAAAAATTTTATTATTCTGATGCGCACATTATCCCTCTATACTTATCCCCCTATAACAGATTAAAAACAAACTTAAATGATCATAAAAAGTTTTTATAATCCTATAATTCACTATACCCACTTTGTATCTTCATTATTTTTGTTCTTTATCCAAAATTTATTCAAACAGCAATGTTGCTGCTTCTTTATAAAGCAATTATTTAAAAGTCTTCAAAACTATAAATCCACAACATTATAAAACCATTCTTACTGTTCTCATATGAATATTGCTATAAAACTCTATCGTATTATTAGAAAATGCTTTACAAAAAAAACAAACAGCCTTACCGAAAGGATCTCTGAATGAATAATATTATCGACGGAAAAAAACTTGCTGAAGAGATTATTGTGAAAGTTAAGGCCGAAACAGCAAAGCTCCGCCATCACTATAATATACAACCTAGTATCGCTGTTATTATCGTTGGAGATGATCCTGCAAGTCAAGTATATGTCACCTCAAAAAATAAAAAAGCCGAAGAATGTGGGTTTCTTTCAATCAAACATGTCGTTTCCAAAGAAACGCAAGAAAAAGAACTCCTTCAACTTATTGCAACATTAAATTCTGATCCCAAAATTCATGGTATTTTGGTACAGCTGCCTCTCCCTGCTCATATGAATACAAATCGCATAACACAAGCCGTTGCTTTCCAAAAAGATGTTGATGGTTTTCATTATATTAATGTAGGAAAACTCGCAGCAAACGCACTTGAAGATGCGATGATTCCCTGCACTCCAGCTGGAGCCATGATGATGATTGAACAACACTGTGGGCAAGATTTATCTGGACTTGATGCTGTCGTTGTTGGACGCTCTAATATTGTTGGAAAACCTATGGCTGCCCTTTTAACAGCAGCCAATGCCACTGTGACAATTGCCCATAGTCGTACCCGTGACCTTGATGATGTGTGTCGAAGCGCTGATATTCTAGTAGCAGCTGTAGGCCGCCCACAAATGATTAAAAAAGACTGGATAAAAGATGGTGCAATTGTTATTGATGTCGGTATTAACCGCGTTGCTGCACCAGAAAAAGGTATAGGGAAAACACGTCTTGTTGGTGATGTCGATTTTGAAAACGTAAAAGAAAAAGCTGCTGCGATCACCCCTGTTCCAGGAGGCGTTGGACCAATGACAATTGCCATGCTTATGGTTAATACACTCAAAGCGGCCGCGCGATCACACAATCTGCCTATACCAAAATTCTAAAAATTGTAACAATTCCTTGTATATGGTTTCATTGTATATGGTTCAGCTTATTTATTTTTGCATTTTTCATGTCATAAAAACAGATGCCCCTTGATCTGCACGATTAACGGATTGACGAAAAACATGAAAAAGTTCGCGTCCAACACCATGTTCGTTTTTTGAAAGATCCGGAGGTATGATTTTTCGCGCGTTAAATTTTGCTAAATCCTCCAAAAGAGTTAATTTACCCTCATGAGCATCAAGAAAAACAATATCACCATCCTGCAAACGTGCAATGGGGCCATTATCCACTGCTTCTGGTGTCACATGGAGAGCAGCAGGAATTTTTCCTGACGCTCCTGACATACGCCCATCGGTTATCAATGCTACCTTTTGACCGCGATCTTGTAAAACGCCTAAAATGGTCGTTAATTTATGAAGCTCTGGCATACCATTGGCTTTTGGTCCTTGATAGCGAATGACAGCGATAAAGTCTTTATTATGCAACACTCCAGATTTAAAAGATTTTTGTAGTTCCTCTTGATCATTAAAAACAAAGACTGGTGCTTTAATCTGCCAATACTCTGGTTTAACAGAGGAAACTTTTATAATAGCTGTTCCCAAATCTCCTGATAAAACACGAAGACCACCATCAAGCTGAAACGGCTTTCTCCACCCCGCTAACACCTTATGATCACCACTTTCCTTAAGAGCCACTTCACGTACCACATGACCATCAGCAGAAAGCTTTGCTTCAATTGCATAAGCATTGAGATCTTTACCAAAAACCGTAGAGACATCTTCATGTACCAAACCTGCCTCGATAAGCTCGCGAATAATAAATCCCATTCCCCCCGCAGCATAAAAATGATTGATATCTGCTAAACCGTTAGGATAAATGCGCGCTAAAAGAGGCACAACGGATGAAATTTCTGCAATATCATGCCATGTCAATTTAATACCGCAAACAGCAGCCATAGCAATCAAATGAATCGTATGATTGGTAGAACCTCCTGTTGCATTTAATCCTACAATGGCATTCACAAAAGAACGCTCATCAATGATCATACCAAGTGGACTATAATGATCACCAAGATCTGTCATTTCAAGTACACGTTTCGTAGCTTCTTTTGTTAAAGCATCACGCAACGGTGTATTCGCATTAATAAAAGAAGCTCCCGGCATATGAAGCCCCATCATCTCCAGTATCACCTGATTAGAGTTAGCTGTTCCATAAAATGTACATGTTCCTGGCCCATGATAAGAACGTGCTTCTGATGCTAAAAGTGTTTGGCGATCTATTTTATTTTCCGCGTAAAGTTGACGTATCTTCGCTTTTTCATCATTACCTTGACCACTTGTCATGGGACCAGCTGCTATAAAAATTCCTGGTAAATGACCAAATGTTAGTGCACCAATCAATAAACCTGGTACAATTTTATCACACACCCCAAGATACAATGCTGCATCAAAGACATCGTGTGATAAGCTTATAGCCGTCGCCATTGCAATTACTTCACGCGAAAAAAGGGAAAGCTCCATCCCCGCATTTCCCTGTGTAACACCATCGCACATCGCGGGAACACCACCTGCAACCTGTGCAACACCACCAACCATACGGGCCGACTCTTTAATTAAGTGAGGAAACTTTTCAAAAGGTTGATGCGCTGAAAGTATATCGTTATATGCCGTGATAATGCCAATATTCCCAACGATATTTCCCTTCAAACGCTCTTTATCTATTGCACCACAAGCAGCAAAGCCATGAGCCTGATTGGCACATCCTAAAAAACTCCGTTTGGGGCGATGAACTTGTGCTTTTGCAATACGATCTAAGTAAATTTCTCGTGTTGATCGAGAACGTTCATAAATCCTTCGTGTAACTGTGGCAATTGTCTTGGAAAGTGCCATATTTCTCTCCCCCTTTCATTGTTTCTTCCCCTCATTCATTGAGAGAGATTACGTTTTATTCACCTTGTGTCGCATACTTTGATTCACTTATTTCATTTTCTGCAGGCGACCAATAAACCTGAACGAGATGAGGGGAATTACGCAAAATTGCCCGAATAGGCATTTCTATTTCAGACTCGTCTTGACAAGCTTCTTCAAAACAATCGCGTTTCTGAAAACCTTCGAAATGGAGAATAATACAACGAGATTGCATAATAACTGGCAAAGTTAGTGAGAGTCTTGGCTCAACAGCACTCTTAGCATGAAGGGGTAAAACAAGTGCTTGTGTTCGTAAATCAAGCGCTTGCTTTAAACGATCAGCATCAGGAAAAAAAGAAGCCGTATGTCCATCCTCCCCCATTCCTAAAACAACAACATCAAAGGGTTTAGGCAAAGTATTAACACGACTCGCCGCTGAAAAAGCAGCAAGTTCAGCAGTAATTGCTTTATGATAAAGCCCTACAAAACGTGCTTTTTCGGCAAAATTTTGTAACAAATGACACCGTACCATATGTTCATTTGAACGTTCATCGTGTGTAGGGACAAAACGTTCATCGACCAAAGTGATAATGATCTTTTGCCAATCAATATCTGCTTTTGACAAATAATGAAAAAACAATTCTGGTGTTTTACCACCAGACACCGCTAAAACTGCTCTCTTGCGCTCAAGAACAGATACACTAAGCTCTGCGGCTACTCGATCTGCCAATGCCAAGGCTAAAGTCTGAGGGGTTTCAAAATCTAAACGATCAATATTCATTCTATACATACTTATTGCTCTAAACTAAATTGTTCCATATACGCCCATCACGTTCCATGAGGCTCATCGAAGCAGATGGACCCCACGAACCAGCGTTATAACTGTGAACAGGCTGTTTTATTGCTTCCCATCCCTCAATGATTGGATCAATCCAACGCCAAGCAGCCTCAACTTCATCACGACGCATAAACAGTGTTTGATCTCCACGAATAACATCCATTAATAAACGTTCATAAGCATCAGGATTACGTTCAGAAAATGCGGAAGCAAAACTCATGTCTAATGGAATGTGACGAAACCGCATACCGCCATAACTTGGATCCTTAATCATCAACCATTGTTTTACACCTTCATCAGGTTGGAGACGAATTACAAGCCGATTAGAAAAAATTTCATCTAAATCCACATTAAAAATATTATGAGGAATAGGTTTAAAAACAACAACAATTTCAGACATTCGCGTGAACATACGCTTACCTGTTCGTAAATAAAAAGGCGTATTAGCCCAACGCCAGTTATCAATCTTAACCTTAAGTGCTACAAAGGTTTCACTCTTACTCACTCTTCCCAGATCATCAAAATAGGACTCTACCGATATACCATTTGATAGACCAGAAAGATACTGCCCACGTACAGTATGCTGCCCTACATTATGGACATCAAGCGGTGTTAAAGAATGTAAAACTTTAAGTTTTTCATCGCGCACAGCATTAGCACTGTTAGTAAATGGTATTTCCATCGCAACCAAACAAAGTAATTGTAGCATATGGTTTTGAACCATATCGCGTAGAGCACCAGTGCTTTCATAATATTCTGTACGCCCCTCTAACCCCAAAGATTCAGCAACGGTTATTTGAACATGATCAATATAATTGGAGTTCCATAGCGGTTCATAAAGTGTATTAACAAACCGCAATGCCATTAAATTTTGAACAGTTTCCTTCCCAAGATAATGATCAATACGAAAGATCTGCTCTTCATTAAAGGCGCTTGCAAATACATCATTAAGTGAAACAGCTGTTTTTACATCACAACCAATTGGCTTTTCAATGATAATCCGTGTTTGTGCTGTCACCAAATCATTTTTTTCCAACTTCATCGCAATATCAGCAAAAAGTAACGAACCAACAGCCAAATAAAAAGCTCGAATATCCGCTGAATCTTGTGACAGAAGGAGGGCTAAATCCTCCCACCCTCGATTTGAGGAAACATCAACAGAAACATAGCTTAAACGTGCAAGAAAACGATTGAGTTCTGTTGAATTGAGATCTTTTGGATGGATATGTTTTTCTAAAGAAATGCGGACAAAATTTTGATATTCTTCACGACTTAAGGAAGTGCGCGAAACCCCAATAATACGTGTTGGCTCACTGAATTGCCCAGCACACTGACAATGATACAAAGCCGGCAAAAGCTTGCGCAACGCCAGATCACCATTGCCACCAAAAACAATACAATCAAAGGAAGAAACTGGAATAATTTTACGCACCATGAACTTGTTTATTTTCTATTCGATTATGAAATCCCATATCACTTATAAAAGCTTTCATCATTAAAGCAGACAGATACTAAATAAGCCATTAATTTTCTTCATTTCAAGCAATGTTTCCATTAAAGGCGATCCAATAAAGAAAACCAACGCATTGCTAAAAATATAAGCGGATAACGCAAAACTCTTCCTCCCGGAAAAGATGAAATCTTTAAGTCTTGGAAATAGGAAAAACGTTCATATTTTCCAGTTAACCATTCTGCGTATAATTTTCCCACGAAAGGAGCCAGCATAACGCCATGCCCTGAATAACCACCACAATAAGTCATCCTTGAAAAAATTTGGCGAACATAGGGCATGCGTTCAACTGTGATGGCAACCGTTGCTCCCCACCGATGGCTTAAATTGATAGAATGTAATTGAGGATAAATTTCAACAATTTGCCGTTTTATACGTTCATCTAAATTTAGAGGATGCTTATTATCATAACTTTCTACACCACCAAATAAGAGACGATTATCAATGCTTTTGCGAAAATAGCGAACCATAAAACGGGAATCATCAACCGATTCCCCCCCTATAAGAATTGAACTATGCTTTGGTAATGGGTCCGTTGCTCCAATATAAGAGCGAATAGAAACAATATTTTTTTCAATAAAACGCTCCAGACCAAGTTTATACCCATTTGTTGCAAGTAAAACATGCTCTGCTGTTACACTACCTTTTTCTGTTATTACTTTCCAATGTGCTCCCTTGCGCCTTACGGTCGTTACTTGTGACTTCTCATAAAGCTTAGCACCAGCATCTTGTGCTCTTTTTGCCAACCCAATAATCAATTTTAAGGGATTTATATGACCGGTATCCGCATCATAAATACCACCACAATAAAAAGTTGACCCAAGTCGCTCAAATGTTTCAGCCTTATCCATAAAAGTAAGCGCGTGATAGCCATAACGCTGCATCGCCTCAATATGCTGTTGATAAGAGAGAAGCTCACGCCTTTTATGAGTTACAGAAAGCTGTCCTCCTATCAAATCACAAGGACAATTAGGCATTGCGCATAAAGCTAAAATATCTCTTTTAGCTTCTTCTGCTAAATCAAACAGAGCCTTACTTCGCTCAAAACCATACTTTTTTTCTAATGTTTCTACCCATTTCCGTTGCCCTGTTCCCAGCTGTCCACCATTGCGCCCTGAAGCACCATCACCAAAACGTGATGCTTCAAATAAAACAACATCTACTCCAGCCTTGGCTAAATGATAAGCAGCCGAAAGCCCCGTAAATCCGCCTCCAATAATGACCACATCACACTGTCTGTTTTCACAAAAAGAAGGATAAGAGGGACGTTCTCTTAAAGCATCTTCATACCAAGAAATTCCTGGAGAAATTGAATTATAATCAATCATCGTCATAAAATTTAAACATTCAGCAGGAGATATTCACGCTCCCACGGACTGATTACTTCCATAAAAGTTTCAAACTCTTGTCGTTTGATTGCAGCATAAGTACTGACAAACACATCCCCTAAAATAGCACGTATCACTGTATCTTGTTCAAACAAATTGACTGCCTCAATGAGCCCACGCGGTAACTCAATATTATCAGCGTTTACATTATTTATCGCTGGCTCATCCGGCTCAATTTTTTGTTGCAAACCAATAAGACCACACGCTAAAGAAGCCGCAAGGGCTAAATAAGGATTCGCATCTGATGAAGGAAGCCTATTCTCAACACGTCGCGCTTGAGGAGCAGAACGGGGAACTCGAAAAGCTGTAGTACGATTATCATATCCCCACCGCAAATTAACAGGAGCCGAATTATCAGGGACAAGACGTCGATAAGAATTCACATAAGGCGCAAGCATCACAAGTACGCCTGGCATATGTTTTTGCAATCCACCAATAAAATGGCGAAAACAGATACTTTCTTCACCATTTTCCTGTGTAAAAATATTCATACCGGTTTTCTTATCAACAACCGATTGGTGAATATGCATAGCAGAACCCGGCTGCCCTTGAATGGGTTTTGCCATAAAAGTTGCATACATATTATGTTTTAGTGCTGCTTCACGAATTGTTCGTTTAAACATAAAAACTTGATCCGCTAATTCAATAGGATCACCATGACGTAAATTTATTTCAAACTGTCCTGCTCCTTCTTCATGAATGAGGGTATCAATTTCCAATCCTTGTGCCTCTGAAAATTGATAAATATCATCAATCAAATCATCGAATTCATTAACACCAGCAATGGAATACCCCTGTCCACCACCAATTGAACGCCCAGAACGACCAACCGGTGGAACTAACGGATAATCAGGATCGGGATTTTTTTGTACCAAATAAAACTCAATTTCTGGTGCCACAACAGGGCTTAAACCCATTTTTGTGTAAAAATGAACTACTGTTCGTAAAACATTGCGTGGTGTGTAATCCACAACCTGACCATTTTGATACACAAGATCACAAATCACCTGTGCCGTAGGAGCATCTTCCCATGGAACAATGCTTAACGTAGAAAGATCAGGCTCAAGGCGTAAATCACCATCTGCTTTAGGATATTCAAAACCATGACCATCTTCCGGATAATCCCCTGAAATTGTTGCCATAAAAACTGCTGAAGGCAATGCCAATGATGTTTCCGATGTAAATTTTTTAGAAAGCATCATCTTGCCCCGTGGTACCCCTGCTTGATCAGGCGTAATACATTCAATATCCTCTACCTTACGAAAAGCAAGCCATTGTGAAACTTGTTCCCAATTGCGCACACCACGTAAACTTTTGAGAAAACGAGAGACAGGTTTAAAATTCTTACTTTTCGTTTGTTTACCATTTTTTACAGCCATAACATACCAACTTTAAAAACAATCAAGTCCTATTCTTATTGTATCAGCCCATGCATAAACGACACGAAAAAAATTTATCAACTGATATTTTTGAAGAATACTATAAGATCCATCAAGGTAAAAGAACTTTACGCTCAAAAAGCTATCCTATCACCATAGTGAAAAAATTGATATTGCACCCGATACATCGGTGCGAACCTTCTCCTTATATAAAACAGCGAGAAATACCATATTGTACGTAACCTAATTCCGATTCAAATAATCATATATAAGCAAACATTGACGAGAATAATAAAGGCGAGATATTTAATTCCCTTTTGGTTGTAGCAATGCTTAATTAAAAGAAAAGAAACTTTTCTTTTAATATGAAGCAAGTTTTGTAACTCTATTGTTATCCACATAGAAGTAAACACCCTAGGATGGCGAGTAGCCTTTACAGCTGTGCTTACAAATACTCACCCCGCCGTAATATGCGTAAATGTATTTTCAGGATAAGTCATACGCTCAGCATTTCCGACATGAAACTTAACCATCGCCTGCATAATATAGAGCTATCAACCTTGTTCTGAGCGGATGGTACAAACTCTGCACTTATATCAATTCCCACCGCTTGACATTGCACTTCGCACACAATATTTAGAGCTGAGAATCTAGTAGAGCATACCAAATCCAATAGATAGGATTTTTTGCTAATTGCGCCATGCGTGATCCAACATTTGATAGTTTCCAGCCCACTAGGAGGTGTGTTATTTATATCTAAAAAGCCAAAAAATCAGGATATGAGAACACAATAATATCAATTTCCTTTGAACTAACGTCCTTTACGTCGATCTTTCACTATCGTAAAATCTTTTTTGTATCAGTTGCTTTCACATACTTTGACTTATGATCTAGTGATACTGTGCAGATTGAGCACACATCCCCAGAGCCCAGATTATAATTAAGTTCGTACCATTCTGTTCTTTTATAGAGCTAATATTTGAGAATAAATAACCATAATCTTTAGATATAATACGCCTAGGTTTAATAATTACCGTAAGCTTATGTAAATCACAACCCAATTGTGATAATGCCTCATAAATTTTACGAGGGTATTCGTCATTGACCGTCACGGCATCGCAAAATGCTGTGGAAGTCGGATATCCTCCGCCTAGACTGATAAAACTTTTTTGATCCTTCAATGCGTAAATATCCTTTCCAGCCTTAGTTAAGGTGGATACTATTAACTCAGTCGAATTCAAATTAGAGCCCACATGCAAAGGCACCCCATTAAGCCTAATCCTATTGGATTCTAGCAAAGATAATGCGGCACGTAACTTCGCCGCAGTCATACCAAAACACGATCTATCCCCGTTTGCCAGTACATGGCACAATCTCAATGAGATTTTAGGTAATATGTCAAAATGGCGTGCAAGAGTGATGATGTCATGTAATTCGATAATATTATCACACTGGATATTTATATGTTTTCTAATAGATAATTCTATCTCTTCTCGAAGTTTTACAGGGATATTAAAAAATGTATCTCTACCTTTAAAACCATCTTTTTGCGCTAATGATATTTCATAACCAGACGCAAATTCCAAGTCCCAGTAACATAACAAGAATGCCCCGCACGTCCATTAAAATACCCTGCTTTTTCTCGCCCTAGGCATTCATAGCCCGACCACGTAAAACAGGATACCAATTACAATATCAGACCATACGGCTGCAAGAGAAAGTTTTTTTATATTTTTATCTTTACATTGCCTCTTAAACAAGCTAGCCTGTTCATATAAGAAGTTATATGTATTATACATATAACTTCTACAAAAGGAGGATTCATTATGTTCCGTGAAAATCTTTGGTAATACACTCGGGTGATTGGGTCACCAGTCGCCCGTCAATAATATAGTGCGAGTTAAGAAATTGGGGGAGGTAAGCTATGCAACTCGTGGATCATCCTTTTGTGAAGTTCGATCAACTCAAGCCGATTTACAACTTCACATATCCGTTATTTCGCACTATTTCAAATGAATTTTACGATTACCTAGACTTTAATAAACTAGCGCAAAGTAAGCAGATTCCACAAGCGTGTACCATTTCTCTTTATTTGCATATTCCCTTTTGCGAAACCATCTGTTCCTTCTGTCCCTTTCAGAAAGGGGCCTACAAGCATGTTAAACAAATCGAATCTTATATTTCAGCGCTTACCACAGAGATCAGAAACAAAGGAAATTTCATTCGCTCGCTTAGAGGGACCATCCGCAGCATCTATATAGGGGGCGGCACACCGTCGCTTTTGTCTGCAGATAATATCCGACACATCGGAAAAGTATTGCATGCCGAATTTGAGCTCTCTTCCTTAACCGAATTTACACTGGAAAGCGAACCGAAGAGCGTCACACGTGATAAACTTTATGCTGCCCGTGAGATCGGCGTTAACCGGATCAGCTTCGGTATACAGAGTTTCATTGAGCGTTTCCGATCATTGTTTAACCTCACCTCAACACGTGAACAAATCAACAATACCGTGGCTTGGTCACAAGAGATCATTGGACATGTCGGTTTTGACCTACTATATGGCATGCACAGCCAGCAAGGCGAAGAACTATTATACGATTTGAAGCAAGCCAGCGAGCTTCACCCTGAAACCATCAACCTCTATGCAATCAACAATCTGGCTATCACGTCGCAACTGCATAAGTCTTACGCACAAAAAGGGCTAAAGCCATCCAGCCTACAGCATCGACAGATGCTTCGATTATTTAGCGATATCGTTATGCGCAGCTGCGGCTATGCGCCGTGTAATGGGCATTCCTATATCAAAATTGCCAATAACACTCCTCTAACGCTCGCTAAAACGAGTTCAGCTAATCATTTCCGCTATCACAAATATTTGCATGGTTATCATGACGATTATGTCGTTGGCTTTGGGGCGTCAGCAATGTCGATTCTCGGCTCACTCGTCACACGAGCCAATCCCAGTCGAAGCGGATACATTACCGACATACAACTTAAAGGCAAATCCAAAGTATACTACAATTGGGTATCAGCAGAGCAACAAGCCTCCAAGGCTTTGTGTATGAGGCTACCTTATAACGGTTATGCCAAAAAAGAAAGAATTGACTGGACCGCACTCCCCTCTTTCGTTTACAATAACCTACAACAGCTCATAGATGCAGGTCTCATCGCAGAAAGTGATAACGATCTCCAGCTGACTCAGCGTGGTTGGCAATGGTATTCCAACCTTATGTATTTTCTTCTACCTCAGGCGGATAGGAATATCTTGGACGGCTATGTCTCAAACATGCTGAATACAACCGCCGTACTTGATGGAACAGTGGAAACCTGTGTGGCATCTTAAGGAGAACAGAATGTTCACGCTTTTTTCCAACAAGAACATACGCTATTTTTGCCTAACCGTTAGTCTTCTCGCCTTACTCAGCGGTGCTTTGCGCACTGCCATCCCGCTATTAGCAAGACAATCTGGATATGGCGTAGTCGGAGTAAGTTGGGCGCAAGGTCTCTTTTCATTAGCGTGGCCAATTTTCGGCATCCTTGCAGGCGCTTTACTTGATCGCTGCGACAAAATAAAACTTGCTACCACAGCTCTCCTCATCTTCATGCTACTGCATATTGTCCTGTTCATACTACTTATGATACAGATTGCTCCAGCCGAACAAATTTTCTTCTATGCAACCATTGCTGGATTCATCGTCGTTTCTGCCGAAGCTTATATAATGACGATTCCACCACTTATCATGGAGGGAGAGCGATTGATGACCTTCTACTCTATTGTCTTGTTTTTAGATTTCGGGGTCTCCTATTTTCTTGCCCCTGTCATAACAAGCAGCATTTTAGCGCATAGCACACTGCTATTTCTCGGCCTGTTAATCGTGCTTTTTATCGCATTGATTTTTACCGCTCGCCATGCTGTTCCGACATCGCCAACACCTGATAAAGAAAACATCACTTTCCGTTATATCATTGCCGGCTTTCGTTTCATTTTTTCAAATCGGCATCTTACCTCCCTTACATTACTCACATTCTTTCTATCGGTGGTATTTGGAGCATTCCTAACCTCATTCATCTTCTTCGTTACCGACAGTCGGTATCTGGGCCTACATAGCAGCCAATATGGCGTGATGTTTGCAGCCTACGCGCTTGGAACAATGGCAGGAGCCCTATTTGCGCCGCGTATACGCTATGCACCGGTGCGCCTAGCTGTTCTCACTGACGGTTTAGGAACGGTTGTCTTGCTGCTGATTCCAGCCTTTTCAAAAAGTGCTGTCGTCGTATGGGGCGTCACCTTTATTGCTGGCGTTGGAGCAAGCTTATGGTTTATTGGTGTTACCGCCTTCAGGCAGCGCCTCACACCAAAGCAACTTCTCGGGCGAGCTAATTCTGCTTTTCGGGTGATAGGCTATGCTGGAACGCCGGTCGGAAGCTTTTTGGTCGGCGTCCTTGGTTCTTTTATATCATTGCAGTTTGCTGCCACCTTTATCGCTGGACTACTATTGGTAGCTATCGCGATAACGCTTCCATTTCTTTGGCAGGCTGATCATATAGACACCCCCAACCCTGCCACGAGGTAACAGCTGCTTTTAAAAAAAGACACGGTCGAAAAAGGCACACATACCCTATTACGCAATCAATTGATCTATTCTTTGGACGAGAAAATTATCACCATAATGGCTGATAGAGCCAGCGGCGCTATAGAAGCAGCCAAACAAACGCTAAAGACAAAACAGCCCCTTTACGTTGCATTGGGCGATGATCCAACGCCTATATGAAGGATGCAGAGAGCTTATAGCGTACGAAGTGCAATTCTTAACTAAAAACTCCGCCCTAGCAATGCCTACTTATACTCCAGTTAATCCGTCACCCACTGGACATCAAATGCCTCACCCCTTCTGCTCCTCAAAATACATTTTGCTTCACTTACGCGCCGTATTCTTCCTTTGTAATTAAAAGAGCAGCCCTCCTTTCCTAGTTTAGGATCTTTGCCTACACAACGCAGCAACAGATGCGACCATATATGCAATCACGCCTTAGGGCCTGCATAGTAGAAAGCTTAGTTCGAGAGATTCATAAAGCCTATATCCCAATAAATTTGCCGCCCAATCCATCTTTTAAAAGGGCAGTTTTATATAAACCGTTAGAGCAAGCTATGAAATCCTTAGGTGTATTAGAAATAATTGGCGGTTTTTACCTCAGACCAATGTTGATTGACTTTTACTCGTGCATATACGCAAGCGGTGCTACTCTTTTCTTAGATAGAAAGGACATAATCGTTACCATCTGACCTATTATTGTTTGAAAATAAAAAAAGTATCAGTGCGACTGATGATATTGAAGAGCTATCTCATTATGTGGCTGTACTTAATTACGGCATTATTACGGCATTGGGAAGCTAGTCACGCAATCACCCGTTTCTGCGCGCCTTCTGCATGATATTCATAAGATTTTATTACGCGATAAACGCGGTACGTCCAAAAGCCTTGGCGAATTTCGCAAAGCACAAAATTAGCTTGGTGGTACGCAACTAAAGACAGCGTCATTCGTGCCGCCCACTCCTACCACAGCCCCCCACTCTCTCTACCACCACCCCCCGCTTAGAATCGCGCCAACTCATCACCAGTGCCTCGTTAAACACCACACCAGTCTCAAGGGCGGTAAAATGCGCCTTGCCGCATTTAATCTTCAGCATTTCTTTAAGGCGCAAATCAAACTCGCTATTCGTTCCTTTTGTTTCCAGTACAAAATAAAGCTTTTGCGCGCCATCTCACTCTAAAAAAACCGCCCAATCAGGCGTATAAGAACCAATGGGAGTGGCTATTTTTAAATTTCTTGGCAGTTTAAAAAACAATCTTACATCAGAGTCATTATCAAGATTTTGCGCAAACTCTTTCTCAATACGGCTCTCACAAATCACATGATCATACACACTCTTCTCACTCACAACAGCTGTACGCTCTAAATTTGCCACAAGCTCTTCACTGGTAAAAAGCTCTTGCACACTATATTCTTGCCCGACCAGCTTTAAATATTTAATGCCATCAATTGTAAGATTAACATAGGTTTTATTGAGTATTTCTTCTATGCACTCTAAAAAAGCTTGTGGAGTTTTCACAAACTCATGCTCACGACCACTCTTTGTCAAAATACCAATAATTGTCTTTGCGGTTAATTTCAGCTTTAAGGTCAAATAATGTACAATGTTCGGCAGTGCACAAAAACTATAATCAAGCGCACTCTGCTTTAATAACTGCTCTTCATAGGTCACACCAGCACTATCCAGTTCTATCTCTGCTGTCTGATAAACCAAATGCGCGGGCGCAACTGGTGCCATTTTTTCCACTGCATCCACTGCTTTGGCAACAAACTCTGTGCGATCAAGCTTTGCACGATAAGTGGTCTTTTTATTGATCTTCTCCCACAAGGACAAAAACTCTGGCGAAGCCACTGTTTGCTTTTTAAGCTTAACCCGCACTTCGCGCGCAGCATTACGAATAATCGGCATGGCTTGGCTCGCTTCTAGCGCCTGCAGCACAGCCTGCTTTTGCCCTTTACTAAAACGTTCACTTAAATCTAACGTCCCAGTTGCCCATTGCGCTTTTAATGTATCTGTGATTTTTCCTGCTGATGTAAGCAAGGCTTTTTCACGCAACTCAACCAATATATCAGCAGCCTCTTGCGAAGACAGAATCTTTGTTTCCGTCACAGCTGTCATATAAATCAGATCTTGCAGTATCTCAACATTAATAAGCGCGCCCGCATCAGTTTTTTTCACAATTTCTTGACGCAATTCGCGTGGCATTTCCTCCGCCCCTATAGCATCAAATTCGCTCGCTACTAAATTTTGATCTACTTTAACGACACCCGCCTCATCAATAAAATCTTTTGCAACAAGTATTTTAACAATTTTTTGTGCTTGCGATACTTCCACTTTAGCAGCCACATATTTTACATCTTCATAAATACGGCCAACCAAATGCTCCATCTGCAATGTACCAAGTTTATAACCAATATCCGCCTCTAATTCTTTTTGCAATGTACTCACAAACTCAGCAAAGCTTTCATTCACCATGACATGCAGCACATTTATATCTTTATTTTCTACCTGTTCACCTTGTTGGTTTACGCACAAGCGCAAACCGCGACCAATCTTTTGCCGTGCGGTAAAATTCGATTTTTGTTCAATCAACATACACACTTGAAACACATTCGGATTATCCCAGCCTTCTCTCAAGGACGAATGCGAAAAGATAAAACGCAAGGGGCATGCAAAAGATAATAACCACTCCTTATCGCGCATAATCGTGTTATAAGTGTCATCATCAGCTTGGCTGTCGCCCTTTGTATCCTTATACACGGCCTTTCTTGTCTTGCGAGAAATAACCGCCGTGCACGTTTCGAATATTTTGCGCAAACTTAGTTCGCAAGGAGGCATATTTCTTTTTCGCCAACAGCTCTTCATAACATTCTTCAAACATACGCTCATAAAGTGCTGGCTCTTCATCAGAGCTACGATATTTAGCCACCTCATCAATAAAAAAAAGTGATAAAACTTTAATCCCTAAAGGCACAAGCCGCAATTCCTTATCTAAATGTGTTTCTATAGTGCGATAAATTTGTGCGCGTTTAAGCTCTATTGTATTCACATCACCAAGTGCGTGGCCAAATTTGACAATTTCAGTATCAGAAAACTCAACAGCTTCATCCCCCGCCATGCAATTGATACCCGAAACAATATAGCCCTTATAAAGCTCACGTCCGCCCATAACGCGATACAGATCATCGCCGTCTCACTGTAACTGTTTTGCGGCTCACCGTGCCATTCTTTCCCGCAATATCCAACTCTAAGCGCGCCTTAAAGCCATGTTTGTGTGATACGGATTTCAAGGCAATATAGGAACGGTTAAAATCTTGCTCTATCTGATTAGAAGAAACACAAATTTGCTTTACCAGTCCTTTTTGATAAGCATCAACAGGTGTTAAACGATATAAAAGATTAATCTCATCTTTATGCGTGGCACTATAGCGGAAAACACAAAGCGGGTTAAGGCTCGCAATAGCCTCCTTCGCTTTTGCTGTATTATCCACCGATTGCGGTTCATCTATGATCACAATCGGTTTTGTGTCTTGGATATAGCGCATAGCGCTTTCGCCATTCAGTCTATCTTGCGGAAGGTTGATAATATTTTCTGCTTTTTAAATGCATCAATATTGATAATCATAATTTCAATATTGCTAGAGCTTGCAAATTGGCGAATTTGCGAAAGATCTTTTGAATTATAAATAAAATAACGATAGGGCAGATTATCAAACTCTGCTTGAAAATGCTCCCTTGTTACCTGAAGTGATTTATATACCCCTTCGCGAACAGCAACATTTGGTACGACAATAATAAATTTGGTAAAGCCATAGCGTTGATTTAACTCAAAAATCGTCTTGCTATAGACATAAGTTTTACCTGTTCCCGTTTCCATCTCAATAGAAAACTGCTTTTGCTCTAGCGTCTCACTCGCCAAGAGTTTATTGTTCTGTTGCACCTCTCGTAAATTTGCTAATATGCTTTCATCACTGATCAATAATTGATTACCATAACCAAATTCATTTAACGCTAATTGTCCTTGTTCTGAATGCAAAGAAAAAGAAGAATCCCGTTGTGGCTGGCCTTTAAACAAATTAATGACGCTTTTAACCGCATCATTTTGAAATTCTTGTTGTTTAAATTTAAGTCTCATATCGCCGCCTCAAGATTCCCATCTTCAATCTCATGGAGGATAATAGAAAGGAAGACACTAGAAAGTTACATGATAGCATATTTGCAAACTCCCATATGCGCGTGGACAGTGGCACACCCTCCCCCCAATTAGTGCAGAAATGACGTCACTCTTGGTACTGGACGCGTTACGTCGGTGCTAACCTTCTCTATTTTTTTGCAGAACAGCAAGCGCGTATCAGGCTCTCTAGCCATACTTAGAGTACGCAAAGTTATTCATCACTCTACAACACTTTAAGCGCGCAATTTTATGTTTTGTATTAAAGGATTTTTGCTTTCAAAATATACGAACAACATCACACAAAGTAGAATAAACAAGCTGCCCCCAACATTAAACCAAACCTTCTCTGTAACCAGCACTGTTGCACCGAAACAGTTAGCAATAGCGTGGACAAAAAAAGGCGCACACGCATAAAATTTAGAGCGCGTAACAACACCACGATACGCCAAGCATGTATTGAAAATATGCATGAGTATGACGCTCATTAAAGCACACAAAAAAATACTCGCTTGCGTCCAGGAATAAAAAATTACATACTCATTGGCTAATAACCTAGATCGAATAGGCCAGCCATTATAAACAAGGAAAGGCCCTAGCGCCTTATAAGCTAATTCGCATAAACCCCAGCCTATGCCAATATTCAGCGGCAAACGCCACAAAAAACTAGGCGAGCACCGATAAAACTTAGTAACTAACCAACGACGCATAGCTTCTTCTGCTACAACAAAAAAAAACCGTAAATGTTAAAAATAAAAAAACAAGCGCCAGCCCCTGCTCTGCACGACTCTTGGTTTCAACAATACTCATCATATAAAGCGTTTTTATTACAGATTGCTCCCAAAAAGCAATAAACCCGCCAGCAATGCAGCTAGCAACAAACCATCCCACAGCACCAGCGACAACCAATTTGAACTTCAGAAAATGATGAAACACACATAGAATAAAAACAACGCCAAGCACTTGCAGTAAACGTAAGGCATCAAGTTTATGTTCTGTTTCCGAGTAACGCCATACTAACAGAACAATCACCCCAAAAACTATGCCGCTCAACAGCACATTTATCCAACTAAATGTAGAGCGAAAAAAATTATAAATGACAGCGCCATAAATAAGGACTGCGAGAAGCGAAGTAATAAATAAAACCAACATTATTATGCCCCCTCATTTACTACAGCGTAACTGCTATTTTTCTTCATGGATAATCTGTCTTGCACAAAATCATAAATTTGCCGCATAAGAGCAAACATAAGAATAGTAGCGATTGTATAATGCCCAATTGCAAGAAGTTCTGGCTCAGCGGCCCGCCATGAAAAGCGCGCCCAAGCCGCCAAGCATTGTAAAAGCAGGATAAGAACAAAAAAACGCCATTTCTTGTCAAGGCAAACCACAAGCATTAAGAAAGTTGATAAAAGACTCAGACCTATAATAAACGCATAATATATTACCGTCTCAAGTAAAGAAAGTAAGGCGCCCCTATCAAGACTAAAGGCCCCTTTTAGGATCATCATAGCTTCTGGTAGAGATGTAAGCAGTGCAAGCCCCATAGCAGCCCCCCAAATCCCCATTCCCACGCTCAGGGCTGCCTCTACACCATTGCCATTATCTTCTGCCACCCAATGAGAGAGCAAAAAAACTGCATAATCGCCATGCCTATAGGGAATAGACCAACAGCAAAAACAATATTAGGCGTACTATAAGCAGAAAAATCAAAAATTAAACTACCTATCATACGCATAAAGCCGTATAGAAAAAAAATCAAAAGCACATAACAACCAGCGCTTGCCCCAATAATCGCCTTCGTGCCTTTAAACGCTTTAACCAAAGAGAGTAACCAGCGGTACCCCAATATAAGCGAAAGCACCAAAACATAATAAGGAAAATAACTCACAGCGCCATAAACATAAAGAAAAACAAGACACAAAACAACGAGCAAGAAAACCAAATGTTCAACCAATGTTTTTTTCTTCATCAAAGGAAAAATAATCAGCACCAGACAAAAAACGGCGCTGATAACAGATAATGTCAATTTGTCAAGCATTATGGTAAGCCTCAGAAATAGAATTTATTAATATTGCGTAGTCTGAAGAAATGCCAAACATAGACAAAAGATCAACAGCAAAATGAATTACAAAAGGCAGATAGAAATAGGCCTTGCGCTTATCTTGGAAACCAAGATACATAAAGCGCGTATTTACACCATGCATCAATACAATCATGCCCGCGGCAATAAGATAGCTGATCGCTTGTGGACAAGATTCAAATGCGACATAGCCCGCCATTTGTGGCTCCCTATCAACACGGTAATTCAAGTAAAGAAAAAGAGCTGGGAGGGTCTTATAGCATAAGTCTAGAACACCCCAAGCCCAGCCCGAAATAAAGGACCTCACGCGCTGCTAATTCTGGCTTATATACGCGAAGCAACCACAAACGCAAAAGCTCCGCAGTTAAAACTGATATCAAAAGGATAAAAAAGGGATAGTTTGCAGCAACCAAACTCATGTAATGCACCACCTGCTGCTGGCTATTATTAGCAGCAGACAAAGCAGGCAATGGCAACAAAGAGCTCAAATATACAAAACCTGCCCCAATACACAAGGCAGCAACTGCACCACAGAATCCAAGAACTAAATATTTATATAAGTAGTGCTCGTGCAGAATTAAAAGCATGCCAAGATAACATACCAAAAGCAAAGATAAGTCTGGAAGCCCACTTTCACTATGTGGATAGGCGAAGATGATAGCGCAGGAAAGGCCAGCTAGCCCCCCCCCAAAATGACGCACTCGCCCAACAAGCCATTGTTTTTAAGGAGACGAGGGCTGGAACTTATCCCAAAACTAAGCAGCATTCCAAAAATTAAGTCAGACATATAATTTCCTTAAAGCGTCTTGCCCTCCCAAGCATACCAAGATATTATTGCGGGAGAAAAACTCCCTGCTAAGAGGCTGATAGCGTACCCCTTAGCAAGGCCTTTACCTTGTTAAAAAAGCCAGGTCAAACAACAATTTCACCACTTAGAGCGAGCACAATTCCAACCAGCTTTAGCAATATCCGCAGCTGCGCCACGGGACCCTGCCTACTATTGCTCCAGAAACTGCCCCTCCTGGGTTGGCTGCTCTAGGCTTTAGGATAACCCAAAGAACTATAGCCTCCTGTCTTCTCACTCAGTTTTCCTTTTAAACGGGTTAATCACGCTAAGCTTCACACTCTTTGATTTAATGTAACGCGCGTACACATAAACAACATACATCAAACAAATCCAATTTCTAACCATTCCATAGTTATCATCTGTATGAACAAACGCTACAGAATAAGAAACAAAGAGGCTAAAAAACAGCTCTGCAAGAACATCAAGGACCAACCAATAATATTTCTTTGTAGTAACAAAGAGAACCATCAAAAATGTCAAAAAAACCTGGCCCGTTAGAATAGCAAAACCAAGCACCGCATAATCAAACATTTTTTTCACTGTCTCCCTGTTTGCAAAACCTATCTGTTGATAGATTTCTCGAAGGTCTGATAAAAGCAGTGATGACACAAAAAAGACGCCTATGGCAAACCCACAGCCAATGCAAATGCTTAAATCTAGCACTGACATAGATTTTTCCTTCAAAGCTTTAGCAATTAGGACATAGCGAGCCCCCTCTATCATCAAAGGAATAATGAAAAGCAGATAAATACAGCTCGAAAGCTGCAGATCAAAAAAATCTAACAGAACGTCATCACTCACAACAATAAAACCAGCTGCGATGAAAAAAATGGGGCAACTTGCGATAATGGCCAAACTAAAGCACTTTATATTGTTTACTATATTGGGTATAAATTCAATGCAAAAAGAAAGAAAGAACATAATTATAATAACAGGAGGAGATGTTATCGGCACACCAACTATATACTCAAAGACATACATGAGGGGAGGAGCAACCAATGCCACCACTATGAATGCAACTATGTTCTCCCCGCCTAACATGCTTTTTCCATTAATAGCAATAGTTTTTAAGAATAGATACATGCCAAAACACAGACAAAAATAAGCGAGCACTAAACCAAACGCGCCCATAGCTCCTCCTGTACAATATTCCAAACATAAAGGTGGCACCTTTTACAGTACCACCATTCTAGGCTTTAGGATAATCCAAAGAACTACATCAAAAGTGCATCAACATCCCACCACCTGAATTAGCAATAGATTGACCCAACAACTGTGCTCCACACTGGGCAGCAGCCACACCATAACCACCATAACCGCCTATGGTGTCTCCGAAATTATCGCCTACAATTTGCCCAAAGCTTGCTGAGGCCATGGTAGTAACAGGATTACGCGATGCCGCTGCTCCTATGAAAAGACCACTCGCAAAGCCAACCTTACCACCATACTTGCTACCAAACGCAGTACCAGAGTTATATTTGCTACTAAAATCATCGGCACTGCAATAATCGTGCGAACCACTTGAACTTCCCATTTATTTTCCCCAATTTAGTGTATAAATAAATCCCCCAAGGTTACTTATGTCCCCGCGCCAGAATGGCTTACCCATAATTAACCACCGAAACACCCCTGGAAATATGAATGCACTTTCATGCAAGTTCATATTTATAATATATAGTTGACAAAATTAAGGGCATTGTGTCAAAAATATGGCATATTTTAGTAAATTTATGCTTACTTATTTTATGTGTTTAAACTTAATATTTTATATTATGAGCAATAATAATGAAAGTCAAATAAGATTCTCTTGGTTTACAAAATATACTAAAAGTATATAAATATACTGATAGAGATATTTATTATTGCAATTGCAATCAGAATCATAGATTTAGTTAACCCGTTTATATTTCAAGCGATTATTGATCGTATCATTCCGTTTTGGGCAAAATTTGAGAAAAATCATCCGCGCAAGGTCTCTGCTCCGTGACGGCTCACACGCAAAAAATAAGAATTAGAAAAGTTGTAACAAGACAAATGGTACGGTTGGTGGGATTTGAACCTACGACCTCTGGTGCCACAAACCAGCGCTCTAACCAACTGAGCTACAACCGCATAAAAAGCAAATGTATCATAACTGTTCACGATTTCGTAAACATTTATTCTTTGCTTATGAGACATAAGGAAGATCAACAAAGTTTGCAAGCCCCTTTAAAAAAATCTCTCAATTTTTTGTGAAGAAAAAAGCGTTTTTTACAAAGGAAATTTTGCCCACTGCTCAAGACTATGATCACGATAGCCTTTTATGTTATCAACGCCATCTTGTTGCATCATCTGCAAAATCTCTTGCAGAATAGTTATGACAAGATTTGGACCTTCATAAACCATCCCACTGTATAATTGAATCAAATCTGCACCAGCTTTTACTTTTTCCAAAGCAGTTTGTGCGTCCTTTACACCGCCAACACCAATAATTGCAATCTCCTTCCCTAATTTTTTACGCATTTTTGCAAGCACAATAGTAGAACGCTCAAAAAGTGGACGTCCAGAAAGCCCACCCTCTTCATTACTGAGGTGACTATTGCTAAGACCTTGGCGTGCAAGAGTCGTATTGGAAACAATCAGTCCATTAAAATCAGAAAGTTTTATTTCTTCAGCAACATCATCTAATTCTTTCTCTGATAAATCGGGGGCAATTTTTAAAAAAATAGGAATGGAGAATCCATGCTTGTTCTCTTGCTCATTTCGCGCTTGCGAAACTGCACTCAACAAAAGATGCAAACTGTCACGGGCCTGTAAATCACGTAAACCTGGTGTATTAGGAGAAGAAATATTAACCGTAAAATAATCAGCAACATCATAAAAATGAGCAATACCAACAGTATAATCATCAATCTTATCGACCGTATCCTTATTGGCTCCAATGTTGACTCCTACAACACCAGTTTTTTTACGCGCACGCAATCTGTTGTAAACAACTTGATGTCCATCATTATTAAAACCCATTCTATTAATAATCGCTTCATCTTCTTTTAAACGAAAAAGCCGTGGTTTAGGATTTCCAATCTGAGGCTTTGGTGTCACTGTCCCAATTTCAGTAAAACCAAATCCTAACCGAAAAATACCATCTACAACCTCTGCATTTTTATCAAACCCCGCTGCAAGACCAATAAAATTTTCAAACTCAAGCCCAGCAACAGTTACACACAAACGTTTATCGATAACCTTTTGACAGCCATTTAATCCACTTTTCAGCCCGAGAATCGCTAAACCGTGTGCTTGCTCTGGATCCAACATAAATAAGGCAGAACGGCCAATACAACGAAAAAAACTCATCAATCCTTCTCCACAACATAAAAATGATCCATCGCACCTCACCTATATCTTTTAACATAAAAGATTACCAATCAAAGAGAGCATATTATCCAAATAATATTCCTCTTCTAAAAGAAAACTCATCACATAATAGCCATACATGTTTATATTGATGTATACTGTGTAAAAAACTTTTTATTCTAAAAAAATGTTTCTCTTTTTCGACATTTTTTAAAGATTAAAATATGAATCCTAATCTTATAAAATGCAGCATAAATTGAAACATCAAAGGCTCTTCACCATAGTCATGGTTTTGTAACGTCTCATGCAAGCAAGCTCATAATTCTCTTAAAAATGCAGGCAAATTATCTCTATTCCCAAAGTTCCTTTGTGTAATATCGTTTCCAATAGAAACAGAGCTTGCTTTATAAAGCTATTTTTTCCTAGCATTTATAGAATACATGGTTCATAAAGTCATCTAAATTCATACTATTGTTGCACCATTTATTAGTAACAGAATGTTCAATCAATTTGTACTCTATTGATAAAATTTTGAGGAATCTGCGTTGTTTCCTTTGCCATTTCTGATGCGTTAAATACAATTCTGCATCTATTAAGTGCTCTGTCTAACATATGTTTCAAGTAATGACAGTTGATCATTGAACTCACACATCATACCAACGACTTTCAAACCAAAATGATCTTGCAAACCCTATAGCTCTGCTATTTATAAACTGATACAATCTTCCAGCAGATGAAATGTGTTTCTTCCATCGGAATTATCGCCATTTTAGCTCATGCAACCCAATACAAATAGCTTTTAGATAAGCCATAATGCCCTCCTAATTGCTATTATCGCTTACTGAATTAAGAGGAATTAAATTATAAGTTTTACTTCTGTCTCATTTATCTATTTCTTCTATCAGCGCTGAAATATATTTTTTATTCCTAAATTTTCTTTTTATAATAAAATGTTATGCCAATATATGTGCTTCATTTATATGTACTTCATTTGAGAAGCTTTCTGATAGCTCAGCTTTCAACACTACCCATTTTGTGGTATTGTGTAAAAATCTCTCTTTTTAATGTTAAAATAAAAATCTTGAGGCAATTATATAAATTAAGCTACAGTTTTCTACTTTCTGTTGAAAAAGCAGATATAGTTTTTATCAAAAAAGCTTTTTTCTAGGAAATATTCTATGTACATTCAAATAGAGCCCTAAAGCTCTTTATTAAACCTTATAAAGTTCTTTGAAAATAATATTAATATCGTAATATAATCCTAAAAATAAAATCTGCCCTTTCCTTTTTCATCAAAAGCGGTAAGTAAATTACCGTATATCGCTTATATAAAGGGGAAAACGCAATGCTTAAAGAATTCAAAGAATTTGCCCTAAAAGGTAATATGATTGATCTTGCTATCGGTGTGATTATAGGGGGTGCTTTTGGTAGCTTGGTCAACTCAATTGTCAATGATATTTTTATGCCAATCATTGGGCTGATTACGGGTGGAATTGATTTTTCTAATATGTTTATTCAACTTGCTGGCGAAAAACAAGCAACATTGAGTGCCGCCAAAGCAGCTGGAGCAACCATTAGCTATGGACACTTTATTACTTTACTTATCAATTTTCTCATTATTGCTTGGGTTCTTTTTTTATTCGTTAAAGCTATGAATAAAATCCGTAGAAAAGAAGAAGAAAGCCCCAAAAAAACGTCTTCAGAAGAACAACTTTTAACAGAAATTAGAGATCTTTTGGCTAAGAAAAAATAATTTTATGCCAGATTTACATCATGGAACACGAGGAAAAAACATTTCCACAGTTGTTCCATGATTGGGTTTTGAGAACAGTAAAAATTGTCCCCCTCTTTCTTCCACCATTGCTTTACACATTGGGAGGCCTAAACCTGTTCCCATAAAAGCGCTATCACCAGATCGGCCATCTTTGCGCTCTACTTGACCGTAAGGTTGCAGTGCCTGTATAATCTCTTCTTCGTTCATCCCTATACCATTATCACTCACTGAAATTTTTACACGTTCTTTTCTATAAGAAACGTGAACAATAATCTGTCCGCCCAAAGGTGTAAAACGAATAGCATTGGAAAGAAGATTCCATATAATCTGGCGAAACACTTGTTGTGATACAGGAATAAATGGAACGTGAGGTGGAGCAACAATACGCATGATAATGCCGTTCTGATTGGCTTGAGTTTCAAGAAAAGCTATCGTCGCACGTAAACAAGATATTACATCAAATGTTTCAGAAATAAGGGAAGAATCAATCTGGTTATCGGAACCAGAATAATTTATCTTCGAGCACTCTAGTAATTGATTAATCAGCAATAATATATGTTTTCCAGAGGAAATAATATCGCGTAAATATCCATGATAGCGCTCATTTTCTATTGAACCAAAACGGCCTTCTCTCATAATTTCTGCAAAACCAATAAGAGCATTCAAAGGTGTTCGTATTTCATGAACAACTCCAACGATTTTATCCTCTTCTGCTTTTTTTTCTCCTGATGGAACTGTTTGTGTCCTATCACGCAACATAACAGCATAATTGCCTTGCTTTGCCAAAAATACAATCGTTATCAAAACGGTTATATTTTTTTGATTTTTTGTCATTAAATCAGCGGTTTCACTGCGATTTAAAACCTGATTTTTTCCCTCCATACGGATTGATTTAAAATATTTTTCAACCAAAAGTCGGCTTTGCAAAGTAAATAATGAAGAGAATAGCTGTCCTCGTAGTTTATTTATTTCATAACCCATTAATGCTAAGGCTGCCCTACTCGCTGATTGAATAAAGCCCTCTTCATCCAACCATAAAACACCATCTGTTGCTGTATCCAACAATGATAAAACTGCAGCGGGCTCTTTTACGAGAGCTTGTTCTATAGCATTTATCGGCAATGTTTGTGCATATGGTAACTGAATAGCTGTTTCTTCAACTAAATTTTCTTCTTTTACCGATGAATTCAATTCATCACGCAATTGCTCTGCAATTTCACGAAAAGCTGAGCGTTCGATCTCCGTAAGACATGGCATTTCTGTTTCTAGCTTTTCATTTCTTTTTTCTTGGACTTTTTTTTGTATTTTTAAAACACCAAAGCCACGAAACCCCTTAAGCTGCTTTGTAACATCAAAAATTGGCAAAGCCGACAATTCAACATCAAGCCATTGTAAGCAACCATCAACAGGCCATTGAACAATCTCTTTACTCCAAGGCATAGCCGCTTCAATAAAATGACTGAGAACCAGATATCGATCATCATTAAATTGATGAGCAAGCTCATGAAAACTACACCCTAAAATAGAAGAAGAGAGAGGACCAACAACTTCAGCTAGCTCTTTTGAGACTTCACAAAACAAACCATTGTGATCGATTTCCCACGTAAAAGGCCGTGGCAAAAGCTCTGGTGTAAAACGAAAAGCTTCTTGCTGACATTTTAATTCATTTGTATTTAACTTTAACTCATCTGCTTTTAATGGCATAACTAAAACTAAAAAGTGTTGGATTTACTCTCAAATGAATAATGCTAATTTGTTTACAATTATCTGTTCTGGTTATAATAACTTGATATCTCATATCAATTGTCTGTAGCAAAATTTTGACTGTTTCATCAACAAAACAAGAATAAAAAGAAGCTTCCAGCTCTGGTTGCTTATTCACCCATTATTGTAATAAATCTTGTTACAATAATGATAACATCTCCCTCGCATAAATAGTACTCAAAAAGAATACACTTATTTTACGCATTCATGCGCCTGTTTTGAAAAGATATCTCCCAAGATCCCCAAGCTTATTTTACGACAGCATCCGTAAATGGTGTAATGTAAAGGTCCCTATAGAGGATATCAAGGCATTGTGCATTACCATTTTTATGCTTATAAAAGAGCTGGTTAGCACCATCATTATACTAATTTCAGCCCCTAATGTCACCAATAGTTCTTAGCATTTGAAGGCATTCATAAGCAGCATTTTTAACTTTTTTACTCCTACATTATTATGATACGCAAGGAAATGGTTTTAATTGTTTCAACAGAAACAGATTTGAAATGAGAAAATCTTACAATGTTTGAGACTTTTATTCACTGTGAATAATGATAAATTACTATCAATCAATATACTGCATTATAAAAATCTCTTTTTCAAATAAAGCTTCTCGTAAGAACACCTTTCTTGAGCCAATAATATCAAATGATAATAAATTCAGCGTAGCGCTTTAAAGTACCCCATGCAACAGAACTTGCATATTGGGCATTTTTTTATGATGCTCTCAATAATCTTCCAAAGATCTTTCTTTCATTAGAATCGCTACAAAAGAAAAAAGAAAAATATGCCACCGCACTATTTTATTAAAAAAATTCTCTGTAAAAAAGAGAACACAAATCATATGTCCTCATATAAAGATTTGTTTAATTTCTTTATATTCCAGATCATTTAGAAATGTTAAAAATATCTCATAATCTCCTTTGATATCAGCTTGTTTACCTCATCAGAAGTCTTAATATAAAAGATCGCTTTTTCTTTATTACTCTCCATTTAAATTTTTAATTTATATAAAAAAATAAAACAACCACATTTAAATAATGACTGTCAGATATTTAAAAAATTGCATATTTTTAAATGTGTTTGTTTATTTTCCTTCATTGAGTAAAATTTCACGTTTTCCAACATGATTAGCGGCTCCAACAATGCCTTTTTCTTCCATCCGCTCGACGAGAGAAGCTGCTTTATTATAGCCGATTGAAAGTCGGCGCTGAATATAAGATGTTGAACATTTTTTATCACGCATAACAATTTTTACAGCTTGGTTATAAAGTTCCTCACCCTCTTCATCAAAATTTTCTTCCTCAGAAATTCCAGCAGCTAAATCAGCAGAATTATCCTCTTTGTTATCGTCTTCATTATCTGTTACCGTTGCTAAATAATCAGGTTTACCTTGCATTTTTAGATGTGCAACGATGGATTCAACTTCTTCATCAGAAACAAAAGGTCCATGAACGCGCACAATGCGTCCACCACCTGCCATATGAAGCATATCCCCCTGACCTAAAAGTGTTTCAGCACCTTGTTCACCCAAGATCGTACGACTATCAATTTTTGATGTTACTTGAAAAGAAATGCGGGTAGGAAAGTTCGCTTTAATTGTACCTGTGATAACATCAACAGAAGGACGTTGCGTTGCCATAATAAGATGAATACCTGCCGCACGCGCCATTTGCGCTAAGCGCTGAATGGCATTCTCTATCTCTTTCCCTGCCACCATCATAAGATCAGCCATCTCATCAACAATCACAACAATATAAGGAAGCTGCGTGAGATCCATGGCTTCTTCATGATAAAGCATTTCCCCTGTTTCCTTATCAAAACCCGACTGAACAGTACACATGATCGTTTCGCCTTTTTGAGCTGCAAGTGCAACGCGTGCATTAAAACCATCAATATTACGCACACCCAACTTAGCCATTTTGCGATAACGCTCTTCCATTTCACGAACCGCCCATTTTAAAGCTGTTACTGCTTTTTTGGGATCTGTGACAACGGGTGTTAAAAGATGTGGAATGCCATCATAAACAGAGAGCTCTAACATTTTAGGATCAACCATGATCAAACGACACTGCTTTGGTGTCATACGATAAAGAATCGACAAAATCATTGTATTAATTGCAACAGACTTGCCTGATCCTGTTGTTCCTGCAACCAATAAATGAGGCATTTTTGCTAATTCTGCAATGACAGGTTCACCATTAATCCCTTTCCCCAAAGCAAGAGCAAGTTTAAATTCACTTTCACGAAAAGAACGTGTTTGGATTAATTCCCGTAAATAAACAGTTTCACGAACCGCATTGGGTAACTCAATCCCGATAACATTACGTCCAGGAATTACAGCAACGCGTGTAGAAATAGCAGACATAGAACGCGCAATATCATCAGAAAGATTAATAACGCGCGATGACTTTACACCCGCAGCGGGTTCAAATTCATACATTGTTACCACTGGCCCTGGATGAACATGGATAACTTCACCCTTAATGCCAAAATCTTCCAAAACACTTTCCAAAAGTCCAGCACCACGTTCTAATGTTTCTTGAGGAATCATCGTACCTTCATGAAAAACAGGTTCCTGTAATAAGTTGATCGGAGGAAATTCATAAACATCACAGTCAATAGATTGAATATTTTGCATAAAAGCAGAATCATAATTACCTAATGGCATACGAGTAGATTGCAATGTTTTAGTTTTACTGTTTGCTTGCATCACAGAAAAATCTTTTGAATTCTTTGTGACGGCTTTGTTTATACAATCAACAGTATTATTGGCGACAATATTATTGGTATTTTCAGTCTCTATACTAGCCCCTGCATCACTTAACGCCCCTGTATTACTTAACGTATGAGCAGAATCTTCAACAGAAAGCTTAGAATGACACTCTTTAGTAGTATCATTATTTGTATGCATTAAATCAGAAATTTTCTCAACACCTCGCATTCTTTCCGCTGGAGATTCTGATGTAATTGAATCATAGAGTTGTGGAAAGCGGTATTCAAGAACACGATAAAGAGCAGTTATTGACTCATCAAAGGCTGTGGGGATATCAGGTGTGAGTTCATTTGTCGTGTCAATTGATGTTCCATCCTCTTTTGAAGTTTGAGTCTCCACATGTTCAAATATCAAAGATTCACACTCAAAAAAAGCATCATCGGAAAGATGCAACGCAGGTTTTATTTTTGGTAGCACATTTTCCACTTGTAATTTATGTTCTTGTTTATCCTCCTCAAGTGGAATATTTGCTGACGGCATATGAATAGCTTGTCGTGATAACTGCTTCAAAACCGTTGAATGACAAACTGATGTTTTATTCTCTATTGATTGAGGATTAATGACTTTTTTTGTCGAAAGAATATTTGTTGTTTTCTTGTTACAACGTACAATACCTGTATCTGTAATTTTTTTTTGATCTTGCTTCGTAAAAATTTTAAACTGTTTTGCAAAAACTGGATCTGTTTCTATACGACGACGCAAAATCTCAACTTCTGGGGTTCTCGTGAAACGGACGTTTTTTCCGAGGGCAAATGCCTTTTTCCACACTTCCGGATAAGGAAATATCTCAGTAATCTTAACAGATAAATCTTCTCTTGATGCACCTTTTGTACCATCATCAGAAAAAGAAGACGTAGAAATAGATTTTGTTTTCGAATTATGCATGGCACCCAACAAATTTATAGCAATGAGAAAAATAACCTTTTCAAAAAGAATTCGTAGAAACTATCATACGAAGGTTAATAACCTTTTGCTGATGGTTACTTTTAAATGAAAAAAATAGTGCCATAATGCATATTCATAATCTGCCTTTTGCATATTTACGATATAAATTGCCTAGTTTATGGTGTCATAGAGCTCGTATTTCATTTGTTTTGAAGAAAACTTCATGATAAAAAAGCTTCAAGAAAATTGTCTATGCCTCTCTTTCTCTCCCTTTTCATAAAAGAAACTAGTTTCAATAATACAATAAGCATTGCTCTATTGAATTCTCCATGATCAATTATCACAATATAATCTAATTTCTCGCGTTTTTATAAGATTACCCTTGTTATCCTCGTTTAAAAAGGCTTAGACTAAGACAATCATAATTACATAAATACAAATAGAAAAAAGGGAGTGAATCATGTTTAATAAACGGAAATTTTATATCAATGGTCTATGGGATGAGCCAAGCACTCCTCACGATTTTGACGTCATTAATCCATCAACAGAGGAGACTTGTGCTGTCATTAGCCTTGGAAGTACAAAAGATGCCGATAAAGCAATTAATGCGGCTAAAGAAGCCTTTCAAAAATGGAAAACAACATCACCAAATGAGCGTCTTGGATTTGTTGAGAAAATTCTAGAGATCTACGAAAAACGTTCCAAAGACATGGCAAAAACCATTTCAATGGAAATGGGGGCACCAATTGATATGGCGCTTAATGCGCAAACTGCAACTGGCAGTTCCCATATTCGCAATTTTATCGAAGCTTATAAAGAGTTTTCGTTCCAAAAAACTTTAATAAAGGGAAATGAGCAAGCAATCCTTCACTACGATCCTATCGGCGTCGTAGGATTAATTACGCCATGGAATTGGCCCATGAATCAAGTAACTCTTAAAGTTATTCCTGCTCTCTTGGCTGGCTGTACCATGGTGTTAAAGCCCTCTGAAATTGCGCCTCTTTCTGCTATGCTTTTTGCTGAATTTTTAGATGAAGCCGCACTTCCAGCCGGTGTTTTTAATTTAATCAATGGTGATGGTGCAACTGTCGGCTCTTACCTCTCTGCACATCCAGATTTAGAAATGATCAGCTTTACTGGTTCAACTAGAGCAGGAAAAGATATTTCTAAAAATGCCAGCGCTACTTTAAAAAGAGTCTGTCTGGAACTTGGGGGAAAAGGAGCGAATATTATCTTTGCTGATGCCGACTCAGATGCTGTTCAACGTGGTGCACGACATTGCTTTTATAATAGTGGACAAAGTTGTAATGCACCAACTCGTATGCTTGTGGAACAGAGCATCTATGACAAAGCCGTGAAAATAGCCAAAGATATTGCAGAAACAACAAAAGTAGGACCAAACTGCCAAGAAGGAAATCATATTGGGCCCGTTGTTTCAAAAAAACAATATGATAAAATTCAAGATCTTATCCAATCGGGAATTGATGAAGGTGCAACTCTTGTTGCAGGCGGGACTGGTTTACCAAACGGAATGGAACGCGGTTATTATGTCCGTCCAACAGTCTTTGCTGATGTAAAACCTCATATGCGTATTTTTAAAGAAGAAATCTTTGGTCCAGTTCTCTCGATTCTTTCTTTTAGTACAGAAGAAGAAGCCGTCGCTTTAGCGAATGAGACTGAGTATGGTCTTACAAACTATATTCAATCGCAAGATCGCAACAAATGTCGTCGTATTGCGGCACAAGTACGCTCTGGTATGGTAGAAGTTAATGGACATGGATTACCCAGTGGAAGCTACTTTGGAGGTGTAAAATTTTCTGGGCGCGCTCGTGAAGGAGGACATTGGGGAATTAAAGAATTTCTCGATAGTAAAGCAATTTCGTACTGGTAAAATCTTATTAAAAACTTAATAGGAATCGTATGGTAATACAGAAAATAACGGATGAAGGTGCTCTTGGGCAACGTCTTGATCAGTGGCTCGCAAAACAATATCATGACGTGCTCTCACGTTCGCGTTTGCAAACCCTCATCCGTGAAGGCTGTCTTAAAATTGATGGTCAATTCATAAAGGAACCAAAAACAAAATTAAAACCTAACCAAATAATTGAATTGGAAATGCCGGACCTTCGTGATGCAGAACCTAGCGCTGAAGCCATTGCATTGGACATTCTTTTTGAAGATGATCATATCATTGTTATTAACAAACCAGCTGGTCTTGTTGTTCATCCTGGGAATGGAAATTGGACCGGTACATTGGTTAATGCCCTTATTTACCACTGTGGGAATAGTTTATCTGGTATAGGTGGTGTTAAACGCCCTGGCATTGTCCATCGTCTTGATAAAAATACAAGCGGTGTTATGGTTGTTGCAAAAAATGATCTAGCTCATAAAAGTCTCAGTGCTCAATTTTCTGATCATGGACGTACCTGCGCATTAGATCGACGCTACCATGCCTTGATTTGGGGAACACCTCAGCGCAATGTCTGGACAATTGATGCATCACTTGGCCGTTCGCCCCATAACCGGACAAAGCAAGCTGTCATCCATAACCAAAACCCTTATGCTCGTCATGCTGTTACACATGTTTCTCTGCTTGAAAAATATGGCTCTCATGCAGACTCAACATCTTTTGCTAGCCTTCTGGAATGTCGCTTAGAAACTGGACGCACCCATCAAATCCGTGTTCATATGACTCATATGGGGCATCCACTCATAGGCGATACAGTTTATGGAAACGCTTTTAAAACAAAATCAAACACATTCAACCCCACTATTAGAAATGCAATCGATCAATTCAACCGACATGCACTCCATGCTGCAAGTCTTACTTTTGAACATCCTTCTACCGGTAAAGTTATGTCGTTTTCCGCATCACTGCCTCAAGATATGGCTAAACTTATTAAGCTTTTTAAAAAAATGAATTGAAACTTTTCCCCTTCTCAAGATTTCACAATAAAATATCTTTTTTTGAACAAAATTGAAAAATATGCTAGAGTGAGGTTATGAGGATAGTTAGCTATCTAAAACATAGAATTTGCCTTATCAGGGAATTCAGATGAAAGGAGGGTGCTATATGGCCCATATGAATTTATTATCAGTAATGACAGGTGATGGTGGTTTAAACCGTTACTTGGAAGAAGTGCGTCGTTTTCCAATGCTTGAGCCAAAAGAAGAATATATGTTAGCTCAGCGTTACCGTGAGCATAATGATCTAAAAGCTGCGCATAGGCTAGTAACCAGTCATTTGCGTCTCGTAGCTAAAATCGCGATGGGATATCGGGGCTACGGACTTCCCATTGGGGAAGTCATTTCAGAAGGCAATGTTGGACTCATGCAAGCTGTTAAACGTTTCGAACCAGAGCGGGGTTTTCGTCTTGCAACCTATGCAATATGGTGGATTAAAGCGTCAATCCAAGAATATGTATTGCGCTCTTGGAGTTTGGTGAAAATGGGGACAACAGCTAATCAAAAGCGCTTGTTTTTCAACCTTCGTAAGTTAAAAAGTAAACTTCAAGCACTTGATAGTGGCGATCTCAATGCAGAACAAGTGAAAGAAATTGCAACCCAGTTGAATGTCACAGAAGATGAAGTTGTATCAATGAATCGTAGGCTTGGTGGTGACACTTCACTCAACGCACCAATTCGGACAAAAGAAGGAGAAAACAGCGAGTTACAAGATTGGTTGGTGGATGAATCTAACGATCAAGAACAAATTTTAATTGAAAAAAGTGAATTAGAAAATCGCCGTTCCATGCTCATAAATGCCATGGACAATCTCAATGAACGCGAAAAACGTATATTCAAAGCGCGTCGTTTAAATGATGTACCACTAACCCTAGAAGAACTCTCTGGTGAATTTAATATTAGTCGAGAACGAGTAAGACAAATTGAAATGCGTGCATTTGAAAAAGTACAAAACTCTATCAAAGATTCTACTTTATCTCAAAGTCAAGTGTAAAACCTAGAGTTAAGTATAAAGCCAATGGTTTGCACATTCTTTAAATGTGAAAATGAAAAAAAGCATACCTTGGCTTTATACTTGTAAATTAGTCTATCGAATTCTTTACGTTATTGATATGTAAAGATTTAGTGAGTGTATTTGGTATATAATTGATAAAGACGGTCGTGGAAAATTCTTCACAGCCGTTTATTTTTTTGCATCTATGTTTTATTTTTTTGACCAAGAACTGTTAACTTATCTTGTTGTGCAAGCCATTGTCCAATAACTTCATTAAAAATAGACTTACCTGTTGGTCCTTTTGCAAAGGTTAATTCACTTATACGCCCATTTTTATCCGTTAACACCAAACGCATCCAATCTAATTCTCGCATCAATTGTAAATTTCGATCAAGAAATGGATGATTACCACTCAATGCGACAAGAAAAAAGTCATCGTTAATCTTTGCAGCAATGGTTCTTGTTAAAGCCTGTCCAATGGATTGTTCACTTGCTTTAAAGGTTAATGCTTGAACCTTGCTTATAGCTTTACCTGAAAATTTATCCGAAAGAATAAAAATAAGGTCCATAATATATGAAGCAGGAAATGACTGATCGGTATTACGACGTAAAATTAACCGCAATGATATCCCTTCATCAGGAATTGTTATATCACCTTGTATAGTTGTTTCTTCTGGAGACCCCTTCACTTGAGACTCTTTTATAAGCGTCCAGCGAGCACTTCCCGTTGCTATCTTTTCTGCATCATAATTTGTACGTGCTTGATAGAAAACAGCTTCACCTGATTTTTCAAGCGATTGCAAATTGCTATCAACAACTGTTGAGAGTACTTCTTCATCCGAAGAATCTATCGCTTGTTTTAAACCAACATCAATTTCACTTCCATCCTCTAATAAGCGTTGTGTTAACTTTCTCTTAATTGGAAATGCCTTTGGTACTCTGTGAGAAGCTTGAAGATTTTCTTCTAAAAACTGATAATCATTTGATACAAATACACGCTCACCAACAAAAAAAATACCAACAATTAAAACAACAAAACTAACAACAAAAACAGCACTTATCACAATACGCCTTTGCACTAACGATTTATTAGCACGACGTAAAGCCTGAGAAAAAATGTGCGAAACAATATGCGGATTATCTTCCTGCGAAGGAGAAATCTTTAACACACTGCTATTAACATGCTGAGAAGGCACATCAGCCTCCATATTAACAGGCTCTGCATCTGGTATATCTGATACACAAAGCTCAACAAATACCTTGTTATCCTTTGAACGTGTAACAAAATCCTGCTTTCTTTTTATGTTTACCTCTGACAATTCATTATTCTTTGGTAATATAGTTTTTTTTGTAACTTTCTTATCTTCATTTATATTTGTGGGATTCCACCCAATAACTGAAGAAAGCCGTTTCTTTTCAACTGCTAAATATTCTCCTTCAACAGTTGCAATAGAACTTTGAAGAATCTTTCTTTGTTCATCCGCTATTGCTTGTGGTATTTTTGCTGTTACAAATTGATGTTCTAGTGTTTCGGTAGCCCGCTTATAAATCCGCTTACGCACTTGTGGTGTAATATTATTTTGTGCATTAATTGTCTTTTTTAAGATTCCAACGAAATCTACCATTTCCTCTATAATCTCTCTTAAACTGAGAAAAAATCAATAGTAAAGCCAAAAAACTTTATTTTAGCCTTCTAAATTGGTTGCCATTTAATATTGGTACAACATAATGTAAAATGAATATGAAAAATAAACAATGCTATTTTGCACCTTTCTCTTACGTGCTCTTAAAAACTTTTTTTGTAAAAAGATACAAAAATGAACAGAGAACATATATAGAAACCTAAAAACAATAATCAATTAACAAAGGGATCCGTAATAAGAATAGTATCTTCACGCTCTGGACTTGTGGATAATAAAGCCACTTTTGTATTAATCAGTTCTTCAATATAGCGTATATATTTAATAGCCTGCACTGGTAAATCTTCCCACCTCAATGCATGTGCTGTTTCTTTCTTCCAACCTTCTAATGTTGCATAAATAGGCTTCACCCGATCCTGAGCTCCCATGGAAGAAGGTAAATAATCAATCCTTTTACCATCAAGCTCATAACCAATACAAATTTTTATTTCATCCAAACCATCTAAAACATCAAGTTTTGTCAATGCTATACCTTGAACACCGCAAATTGTTACCATCTGACGTACTAAGACAGCATCAAACCAACCACATCGACGCTTTCGACCCGTTACAACACCAAATTCATGTCCACGCACTCCCAGAAATTCACCAATATCATTTATCTGCTCTGTCGGGAACGGCCCTTCTCCAACGCGTGTAGTATAAGCTTTTGCAATACCCAAAACATAATGGATTGCATCAGGTCCCATCCCCGAACCTGTACATGCTTGCCCAGCAACTGTATTAGATGACGTTACATAAGGATAAGTTCCAAAATCATTATCTAATAAAGCACCTTGCGCACCTTCAAAAAGAATGTGTTTACCTCCTCGATAACCTTCATCTAAAAGACGCCACGTACAATCCATAAAGGGCAAAATTTTATCCGCAACTTGCATCAATTCATCATAAAGCGCTTGAGAATCAATCTCTGCAACACCCATCCCACGACGCAAAGCATTATGATGCCTCAAAAGCCGCTCAATCTTAGCCATAAGTGTATCTTTTTCTGCTAAATCCATCACTCGGATAGCACGACGTCCCACCTTATCTTCATAAGCCGGTCCAATACCGCGCTTTGTTGTACCAATCTTTAAACCAGATAAACCGCTTTCTCGAATTGCATCAAGATCACGATGCAACGAAAGAATCAAAGGAGCATTTTCAGCAATACGCAAAATTTCTGGTGTGATTTTTACACCCTGATTACATAGTTTTTTTACTTCTGCAACAAAATGATGAGGGTCAACAACAACACCATTACCAATAATTGATAACTTGCCACGCACTAAACCAGACGGTAAAAGTGATAATTTATAACTGACTCCATCAACAACCAATGTGTGGCCAGCATTATGCCCCCCCTGATATCTCACCACGATATCTGCTCGCTCAGACAACCAATCTACAATTTTACCTTTGCCTTCATCACCCCATTGTGTACCGACAACAACTACATTGGCCATAACTTTCTCCGTCGTGTTTGGTCAAAAAAACCAGCATTCAAAAACAAACACTTCTTTATAACGAAACCTTAGAGCAAGTGCGACTCCTCATTTCAGATTTTTCTCAATCTTCAAGTGATTAAATTTTCAAATTTATGATAATAAAGATAAGCAAATACCAAAATATTTTAAATCTGTCATTTTTGCTACAAAAAGTAAAAAAATAGAGATTTTAATTTGTGCGTATCCAACACCTGACAGAGCATTTATTCCTCCTCTTAATCTTTTACAATTCATGTAATATTTAGAGGCTGTTTGTCTGATACAAGAATACGAAAGATCATCATAATCTCTCGTATCCTTTTTCTGTTTAAAAACACCCTGTGAAAATCACCAGTAATTATTTAAAGCTGTGCTTTTTCAACTTGGAATGCCCACTCAAGCCATTGTGTTAAAATTTCAAGATCGGAAGCCTCAATTGTTATACCCGCCCAAATTCGAAGCCCAGGAGGAGCATCGCGATACGAACCGATATCATAAGCAACCCCTTCCTCATCAAGACGCTTCACAACCGCTTCTATAAAAGATACTCGCTTTTCCGTATCCAAAGCAGTAATCACTGGATCCACAATATCTAAACAAATAGCGGTGTTAGAACGCACTTCAGGATCTTTTGCCAAATATTCTAACCATGGCGTTTTGCGAACAAAAGCATCAAGTACAGAAAAATTTTTCTCAACCCGTGCTCTTAATGCCGCTGCACCTCCTAGAGATTTTGCCCACTTCAACCCATCAAGGAAATCCTCAACACAAAGCATAGAAGGTGTATTGATGATCTTTCCTTTAAAAATATCTTCGTTCAATTTTCCATTTTTTGTCATATAGAAAAGTTGGGGCATAGGCCAAGCTGGAACATGATTCTCAAGCCTCTCAACAGCACGAGGACTTAAAATCACCATACCATGTGCAGCCTCGCCTCCCAAAACTTTCTGCCATGAAAAAGTAACAACATCTAATTTTGAAAAATCAAGATATTGCGCAAAAGCTGCCGATGTTGCATCACAAATGGTCAATCCAGCCCGCTTATGCGGAATGAAATCTGCATTAGGAATACGCACACCAGAAGTTGTCCCATTCCATGTAAAAACAACATCCCGATCAAAGTCAAGTTGTGTTAAATCTGGTATTTCACCATAAGGAGCTTCAAAACGACGCACATCAGAAAGCTTTAATTGCTCGACAACATCTTTATTCCACCCAAACCCAAAACTTTCCCACGCTGCCATATCAATGCCACGCTCACCTAATAGAGACCATAGAGCAGCCTCAACAGCACCGGTATCTGATCCTGGCATAATTCCTATACGATGATCAGAAGGAACCTCAAGAATCTCACGGGTTAAATTAACAACTTCAGCAAGTTTTAATTCTGCTTCTCTAGATCTATGTGAACGCCCAACTAATGCATTTTTAAGAACATCAAGAGTCCAACCAGGCCGTTTGCTACAAGGACCTGAAGAAAAATTAGTATTATTGGGACGATTACTTGGTTTTTGTAACATTATCATTATTTCTCCCCTTTTAGATGTTTTTCTTTCTTTATAAAGAAAAACAAATTATTATAAAGACTAATCAATAATCTTTTTAGAAAAAAGTCAAAAATATTGTCTATTATTGCGTATGCTTAAAATTCACGGAAACTTTATAAAAAAATCTTTCTTAATCATGCCTCTCGATTGATTCTTTTAATTTTTTTTCGTATCATCACCACAATAAGACAGCATTCTAATAACAATACACTAAACTATCCAATATACCTATCAAATTTATTTTATGATATCTTTATGATAAAGATTCATTGATAACGCTCTAAAATAGGGAGATAAACTTATTAAAAAATCAATTATTTTTCTTTTGATGACTGGACAGAGAAAATTTTAATGTTATAACCGCAAACGCTTTATATTTTTTATGAAGCATGCCCAGATAGCTCAGTTGGTAGAGCAGCGGACTGAAAATCCGCGTGTCCGTGGTTCGAATCCGCGTCTGGGCACCATACTCTTCTTTGTTATATGTAACCTATTGTTTTTACTGATGTAGCTTGCCAGCAGGTTTTGTATAATTTGCCACTAGGTTTTGTACCAATTTATTTTTTTCAAAGAGTTTTTAAGGGGTT
>NZ_JBHIPW010000036.1:0-2954 GCF_042196265.1 Bartonella sp. AP1QHHD | reverse complement strand
TCAAACAAGGCTTCAAACACGGGACGCGTTACAAGATGTTGCGCTAACATCTCAATCGCTTCTTCTTGCTTTATCTCACTGTTTAAGTTGTTTTTTAATTCTTTATAAAACGCATCAAAGGCATGATAAGCTTCGCTTGTTTGATCAGAAAGCATAGTTTGAAGGCGTGTGATATGGTTTTGTGCAATCTCAGCAACATTGCCAGCCCAAATGCCCCAATAATCACTCATAGTAGATTTTTTAACAATCAGTGTTTTGAGAGCATTGGGAAACTCAACAAAAAAAGGTAATCTTCCTGTTACGCTATGACTATGTTGCGGTTCATGAGCTTGTGTCCCAATACGAAGTCCGGATTTTTCTGATTTTTCGTGGAGCGTGATTTCGTCAATAACCGTGGTGACATTCTCTAATTCGGTCTTTTTAGAAACTGTAACAATGTCGATGATAGAGCTTACGTCTTGTCCTAAGACCATCTGGTTAAGGGTTTTACTAAAATTCTCATCATGGGCAAGCAAAGCATTGAGAACTTGCCAGACAACACTGTATCTCTTATTGTTTTTTAATGCCTCTTCTGGTGAAACACCAGCAGGAACACCAACCGGCAAAATGATATAGCCCATCTTTTTGCCTTTTGCACGACGCATCACACGTCCCACTGCTTGTATCACATCCACTTGGCTTTTACGCGGGTGTAAAAACATAACCGCATCAAGGGAAGGAACATCAACACCTTCTGAAAGGCAGCGTACATTGGTTAATATACGGCAGACATTCTCACCCGCATCTTCTTTCAACCAATCAAGTTTTATCGTACGGTTTTTGGCACCAGATTTTCCATTAATATGATCTACTTGACAGTTAAGAGGGGGAATATTTTTATGGTTTTCATGAAGATTACGTAAATCTTTCTTAACTTCTTCATCGTTGAATGTTCTACATATACGTTCAGAAGTATCAATATCTCTACAAAAAGCCAAAGCCCGATGCATGGGTCTTGTATCATCCCCAAGATCAATTTTCAGATCCATTTTGGTAAGAGCTTGATAACAACCCATGATCTTTGTTCTATCATCAAGAATAAGTTCATAATTCTCATCTGTCATCAGATGCTGGATAGATTTACTCACTTCTCCTTCATCAACACCTAAAACGATAATCTTGTAAGGCGTTAAAAGTCCATTTTTTACAGCATGGGAGAAACTATAAGAATAAAGGATTTTGCCATAAAGCTCTTCATCATCCATAGAAGCCAGAACGGCATCAATCTCATTAGCTTGTTTTTTGGCATTATCACTAAAGATACGAGGTGTTGCTGTCATATACAGACGTTTCTTTCCCCGAATAAGGCTATTATTATGAACCTTGATAAACTCAGATTCACTCTTGTCTGTTCCTAACACAGCTCCAGTGGTACGGTGTGCTTCATCACAAATGATCAGATCAAATTCCGGTAAAGCATATTTCTTTTGCGCATCCGAAATCACTTGGATCGAATGGTAGGTAGCAAAGACCACTGTCATTGTATCAGGAGAAGTCTTATTGGCTTTTTCTCCAAGCTTTTGAGAATCTGTTGTTGCTGGTAGAGCGAGATCCGAGACATCGAGTTCGGCAGCATCATCTTGGGCTTTACGACGCTTGCCAACTTGTGTATCAGAACACACCGCAAAGGAACGCAAGGGGATTGCTGTATCTGCTGTCCATTCTCTTATTGTTTGTGACATTAAAGAAAGAGAGGGGACAAGAAATAAAACACGTTTACCTTGACCAGCAAGAGTTTCTGCTATCTTCAGACTGGTAAAGGTCTTTCCCGTTCCACACGCCATAATCAGCTTGCCGCGGTCTGCTTCTTGTAAACCGTCACAAACAGCTTTAAGCGCTTCTTGTTGATGATCTAAAAGCTTTTTCGGTTCTTTTTTCTTAAGAGTAGCTTCCCCTTTGCTTTCAAAGGTTGACCAATCTATTTGACTGTTTTCCAGATCGAAAAGATTAATCCGTTGAATGCGGACTCCTTGTCCTTCACAGGTGAGATCGGCATTGTTACTCCAATTACCTTCGGTGCTATCAACCAGAATACGGCGTGTGAAGATCTTTTTTCCCGAGGCAGCAATAAAGCTATCAATATCTTCTTTCTTGATCTGATGATTTGCACTATAAAACTTACATTGAATAGCCGCATATCCTTCTTCATCACGAATTTTAGCAACCAGATCAATGCCGATATCACGCCCATCTTCCCCATGCTCTTTTGCCCATTCACAATAGGTTTGAACCTTTTCATATTCTTGGCATTGTAGAGGGTCTTGCGTCAAATAAGCAATTACAAACTTTTCAAAAGAAGTTCCTCTATCGCGCGCACTTTCTGTATGATCACGGTAGGATTGTAACAGAGAGCGTAATGTCAGTGGTTTGTTATGAGATTGAAGCATTTATAATAAAACCCCACCGCTTTATAAGCGTTGATCTATCGGTGTTAAAAAACTTTAAATAGAATCTGCTAGATCTATTTAAAACAAATAGCAATAATAAAATAAAAAAAGGGTGCTAAAGACCCACAACCTGCTTAAAAAGAAATTTTATTAAAGGCTACTTATCCACAGCCTATGACATGAGGTAAGATCAGCAAAATAGTGAATTTTGCTGTTCGTTTCACGTGTTCATCAAGACAAATGAACTATGTGCTTTTAAAATATCATAATGAGTATTTTGATAGGTTTTATGAGTCACTAAAATAGTCTATTTTGTCAGTTTAATTTCCTGACACAAACTGACAAATATATATTATGGATTGTATTTAAGGTTGTATTGTCGATATAGGTTGTATCATTAAAATACTAACATATTGAAATATAATGTTTTTAATTTTCTCTCATTTAAAAAAAATAATATAGGAGCTAGAATGAACTGACAAGACTGACAAAACTCTTCTGATAAGGTCACTCAGATCATTTGCTTTT
>NZ_JBHIPW010000035.1:0-5427 GCF_042196265.1 Bartonella sp. AP1QHHD | reverse complement strand
GGACGCACAATCATTTGATCGGCTAAAGAGTGAGAAGAGGTTGAAACAGCAGTTTGTTGTTTTTCATCAGAAAGAGGATGAAGACCTGATGGAGGTAACGCTACAAGAGTCTGATTTTCTTGAGAGGGAGATACAGAAACACTAGAGACATTCTGTGCCCCTCTTAAATGACGTGGAGGTCGTGGTTTAGCTGGTTGCTTTATAGTAGGTTTACGAGAGCCTGTATTTTTTCCTCTAGAAGAAGCACCTTGATCAGATAATGCAAGAGGAATCTTCGTTTTCTTGTTTACACACTGTATTTCAGTATTCGAACGTGTCGTACCTTCAGAGGCTGAACTTAAATACCAAATTGTAGAATAACCACTAGCATCAGCACATCTTTCTCTCTTTCGTAAAACATACTGATAGGCTCCACCATCAACAGCTGTAATGTCCTTACCGGAAAGATCTTCCAGAGTAAAATTAGCGCCTCCAACTTTATCAGTAACTAAATTAATCCCTGTGACCAAACTATTCTGTTGTGAGAGAGGACCTGTAATTTCACGACCAGAATCTGCAACGCTTATTTTGTGATTACCTGAACCTTCATCAATCGACAAGTAATCACTTGAATTCCCCGTAGCACTAATATTGAATCGAAAATGTAAATCCCCTGAAAGTTTCTTAACATGAAGTGAAATATGTCGTGGATCATACGGTATAGAAGTAAAAATAACAGTCCCTCCGTGCCCCCCTAAATCTTCAATTTCAATCTGAGGTTTTTCTCCCATATTCCGTTCACCAACCTCAAATATTGTTTCATCCACTCTGTCCTTCATAGGAATTTTTTTCTTAATCGTATGATTTGTCCTATCACCAGCGAATAAATAAAGTTCTCCGTGATCATTGATCCTTACTTCTCCAAGGACATCTTGTATACCAACATGGAACCACGATTTAGCAAAGTTGTTAATAGTCAGACCATCCACAAACCCTTCAGGATATACAACTTGAATAGCATGATCTTTCAAATTAGTAGCATAAGATTCTCCTAACGCTAAAACGTGTTGTCTCCCATTCCCAGAAACCTGAGCATACATTGATTTCCCTCCCTCTTTTCTTTGTCCTGCATAAAGATTTTGTTCTCCGTTATCTCCCACTTTCGTATACCAAACCCACGCTCCATCATACACATTCTGCTGTCCAACTGTTCCACCATCCCCAGTAACTGTGGAATTATATGCACTACTTTTTCTCTCCACGCTTGTAAGATCAATATATGGCTCTTCATGAATAAACTGCTGACCTCCCAAAATTTTGGCGTTCATTGCAATTCCTGCTCGTGTAACTATTTGTATCCCTCCTTTTTTAATAGTAGAACCTACAGAAGTTTTTCCATTTTCAACAAGCTCTATATCACCATATTCAATCGTAATATTATTTTTGAAAAAACTAGCAATCTGTTCTAATTTTTTTTCTTCCTCTTCTCTATTTACCACATGTATTGCTCTTGTTAGCACTCTATTCCTACTCTCAACTACACTTGCAGATTGCACAAGACAACTACTGATCATCAATACTGAAAAACTTAATTTGTATTTATACCGCATTATCCACACTCCACTCTCAATTATTTAGAAAAATACCCCGCGGCTACATAGGTAGCTCGTTTTAGATTGTATCATAATGTGTTTTATTTATGTCTAAATACAATTTTTTAGTGTATTTTTTTAATTTAAACAACTTTAAGTTGTTTGTCTATAAACCACTAAAAAGCTCTAACTTAAGGCAGAAAAATTGAATAAAATTCAAAGTGTTTACTTAAATTCAAGGAATAATTTGCATATCTGGAATTATAGATGAAAAAAATGCTCGTGCCCTTTAATGGCGCCCCCCTTCACGTAAAACAAAACGCCATTGGGTTGTACATTCACGCACTTGTTTTAAAGAGACATCTTTCAATGCACTCAAGCCCATTTCGCGACGTCATCCATGAATAATGGTATATCGGTAAAGCCATTGCCCCCCAATCTTTACGCTTATGAAGAAGCGGGCCGGTATCATCATACACTTTGCCATCCCAATGTTGTGACAGCCCTTGACACTAGAGACGATTCATCAGAGACATTTTTACTTCTTTTTTGTATAGTTTTTATACACACCTTCATCCCGCTTGCGATGTGCCAAGCGAATAATTTTGATTGATTCAACATAAACAGATTTGGAATGAGAGAATCCTATGATTTTCGCGACTCTCATTCAACATGCATAGAAATGAATTATTATTATAAATTCAGTATGTTGCCTTTAAAAGAGAGAGTATAAAGACATTTCTACTATTTGAGAAAGTCCTTACACTCTCGAGAAGACATAGCCGAACGTTATCTGTTTAAGTTTGCAAAACAATTACATTTGTAAAGTTAATCAGCCATGCACACATATTTAGAAACTATAGCGTAATCCTAAAATACCTTGAAGAGCATTCTTAATCTTATGTCCTTTTAGATAATGTGCTTCCGCATAAAGTGTTAGTTTATCATTGACCGAACCGTTTAAACCAATTCCCAATTTACCCGCACTGCCTGACAAATCTGTAATAAATTTATACTGGTTATTAATTGTCGTATAATTATTATTTATATTCTCACGCAACCAAGCTGCCATAATGTAAGCTGTTAATGAAGTTTCTGAACTCACAAAAAATTCATGTCCTGCAGTCAATCCAACTTCACTGCGGAATGAAGTTAATGGGCTTAGATCACCTATCATTCCATTGGAAAGTTTTATTCTTTTACCTTCAACCTGCAAACCTGTTAGCTTGATATAAGGCTGCATCCAAGTATTCTGTGCCGGTTCAAAATAACAACCAATCTCAAATGATCCACCTATCGCCCACTGATTGTAATGACTTTGAATGGCTAAACCATTCGTTGATATGGCTTTCAAATTATCTCGGTAATAATTATATTTCAAAACACCATCCATATACCATCCGCGATGATCAAAATAAGTTGCGTAAGTTCCAATGCTATAAGAGCTCAGATCACTATTACCACCTCGTGCATGAGAAATACGTGCTTGATCATAACTACCGAAACCACCAACATACAACTCTCCATGCCTTAATTCACTTAACTGATCAGCACCAAAGACTAAACCTGTCTGCCCAAGCTTAAAGTGTGTATGGCCTGTCGCAACACGTTCTCTGCTCTTAATCCCATAAGTCCATAGTTCGATATCTTTCTTATTTCTGTCCCAAATTTTTCTACCATTCCGTATAATTTGCAACTCATTATTAAAAATAAGTCCAGGAACTACGGACAACGTTAATACTGCATCTGTAGAGGGTGTCGTTGTTGTTTCACCAGGAACAAAAGGATTTTCCGGATCTGGAATAGAGGTTTCTGGTCCACTGAGGCGATCTGCAGATAAAAACCAAACTTTTCCATTTTCATCCTTTCTTTCTTTCAAATCATACATATAAGTTCCACCATCAATGGCGTTAATTTTGTCACCCTTAAGATCTGTCAGTGTAAAATGTGCTCCACCACTTTGATCCATAATTAAATCACGCTTATTTGAAAAAGGATCCGTGATTTCAACTCCAGAATCAGCAACACTTATCGTATGATTCCCAGCACCTTTCTCAACCAAGAGATAATCACCACGGTTATGGGCAATCGTAGTATTGAACGCGAAATGTAAATTTCCTGAAAGATTATTCACATGAAGCTGAGAATAATATGGATCAGAACCTGTAAACGAAAAAATAACACTCCCTTCACCACTTAATTTTTGTATCAAAGAACTTTTTCCATCAAACTCATCAGTAATAGAGTACAGTTTTGTATCTTTTCCATTTAAAATAATATCTTCTACTATGGTATGATGTTGATCATTCCCAGCATAAAGATGGATCTGCCCAGAATGATTTAACTGTGTCTTTCCTTCTAATGTTGCCCCAGCATGCACCCATGATTTTGTTTGATCATTCATTGTTAGATTTTTTACAGATCCATCAGTATATATTTCCTGAATAGCACTCTCATTTAAAATAACTCCAATAGCCTGACCGCCTTTTAAGATACGTTGTTTACCACCGCCAAAAACTTCTGTGTCAAATGCAAAACCACCATTTTTTGCACTTTGAGACTTTTGTCCAACCTCTTGGACACCCCCTTGCATAACTTTCGTATTCCAAACTTTTCCGCCATCATATACTTTTTGTTGGCCTAGTGTTTCATCTTGACCATAAATGATAGTATGAGAAGCACTACTTCCTTTAACCTCTCCTCCAACATCCCCCTCCCCGAAAACAAGTTGCTCACCACCATAAATTTTAGTCCCCTCTACTTTTCCTCCATTTCCAACACTTTGTTGTCCACCTTCTTTAACGACAGCATTTTTCGAAAAGCCTTGTTTTCCCTTTAAAGCCTCAACATTTTCAATTCCGCCATGTTCAATTTTACTATCCTCACTGAGTCCTCCTGCATACACATAAAGCTCTGCACCATTCCTTACTGTGTTATTAATGGATCGCCCTGGGCTATCAATCTCACCATCATTTGAAATGTATGCTTTACCTTCATTATCAAGGATATAATTTTCTAACAGTGCCCCATCTTTAATGGAAATAAGTTCAGGTTTTTTAAGAATTTTAGTATTGTGTTCTTGTACATTATTTTCAACATTTTCACGATGACTGCTGTCAAGCTCCTGTTGACCCACAAACACTCTAGCGCCCTTATCCTCAGTAAAATCGCTAGGCTTTTTTAAAAAGTCTAATTCATTACGCGCCCTTATAATAACATCATTAGATGCTCCAAGTATGCATCTTCCCGTTTTCATATCCTCATTGTATTGATCCTGAAATATTTTGCCATTTTCATAACTTGAAGATTGACAAAAAAGCGGTATCCCCCTCTCATTTGCAGCAGCAGCCTGCACAAAACAGCTGCTCAACATGAGTATCCAACAATGTCGTTTCCATTTATATTGTAGAGCCATATCCTCCCCCCTTTCACGCCTGCATAGACACTGAACGTAATTAGCTCTACAAAACATATTTTCAACCTTAGATTGCAATAATCCTTCTTAAAAATCCCCCTTATCTCATAAAAAACCGTTCTTTATAGTTTTTAAATACTTTTTTGATCAAGAATATAAGGGCGTTTTTATAGTGCTTCTTTAGCATTTCCTCAGAATTTTCTTATCAAAAAAAAGTAATGCATAATCAAGTATATAAGGGAATACAGTTTATCATGAACAACGAAGCTGCGTGCTCTGAAAAATTGTTCTCTGATGCTGCATTAAAAACTTAAAAAAACTAATCATACATTTAAAGATAACTAAAAAATAACCACATAATTAGAAACTATAGCGTACACCTAAAATACCCTGAAGGGACTGTTTTGTTTTACGCCCTTTAATATAATGTGCCTCACCATA
>NZ_JBHIPW010000034.1:0-37014 GCF_042196265.1 Bartonella sp. AP1QHHD | reverse complement strand
TTTGGTAAAATTTTACGGAAACTTCGCATTGATCACTCCGAACGCCTCTTAGATATGGCTAAGAAATTAGACATATCTGTATCATTTTTATCTGCTGTAGAAATTGGCAAAAAATCTGTTCCTGTAGGACTGGAGGAAAAGATAATTGAACTCTATGCTTTAGATCAAGAGGTAGCAGAAATTTTGAGAAGAGAATCGGATGCTTGTCGCAAAAGTTTTACAATCAAGACTTCTGATCCGTTGAGAGGTGAAGCTGTTGGCATGTTTTTTAGAACTTTAAAAGATTTTTCACAAGAGGATTTAGAAGCATTCAAAACATTATTAGAGATGATTAGCGAAGCGCAAAGAAAAGAAAATGCTACTGTTGTAGACAAATGTTAGAAAATCCTATTCCCCAACTTTTATTTACGCGTCCCTCACAGTAAAAAAGCTGTATAAATACAGCAAGTTATTTTTACATAAAACTTACATGTTATCCGTAAAGGGTATAAGGGTAAATCCATTGAGCCCCCCATCTTTACGCTTATGAAGAAGCAAGCCGGCGCCATCATTATATTTGCCAGCCCCCAATGTTGCGACAGATCTTGCATTAAGACGGTTCATAAGAGCCATTTTTTAATCCTTTCTTATACAAATTTGATCCACACATTCATCCCGCTTTTGACGTGCAAGGGAATGATTTTGATTGATCCAAGATAAGCAGGTTTGAAATGAGAGAATCTTACGTTATTCGAGCCTCTCAATCAACATACAAAACAGTGAATTATCATTATAAATCAATGTTTGCCTTATGATAGAGTTGGTGTAGCATTGAGATTTTAGAGGAAAAATATGCCTTTAAGACTTTATAACAGATACTAAGTCTTTAATAGCAGGTATATTAAATGTACATCATTTAAAATAAATAGAGCGTCCATAGAGAAAAGGGGGGCCGCTCTTTAAATACGGATAAATACTTATTCTGTTGTGCTGTAAAACGCTATTGTTTGCGGGTGTGGTGATATAAGACATAAAACTTTATACATGGGGTGTTTTGATAAGAGAGTGTGATGAATATTCAAGGGAGGGCTTGTTTATATAATTTTGTGAAAGGAACCATATGAAATGGGAATCTGAGAAGGAGCTATTTTTGAGAAGGCGGATCGTTTATCAACCGGTTTGAGGAGGGGGGCATCCTTTTGGGGTGTGGGGAGAAAGACAAGAATAGGGTGTGTAGCACTTTATAGCTATGCTTTTAAAGCGTTTTAATTTTAATCACAAATTAAGTTTAAAATCGCTTTCTGCTTGACAGATGTGAGGACTCTAAAACTTTTTAAAAGCAAATATTCCTCTTTGCTCGAGGCGATTTCATCATAATGGTACGGGGTGTTGTCTTTTTTGATGATATCAGTGTAAAAAAAGGCAAGTGGAACATTCAAAATATCGGAAATTTCCTTTAAACGCCCTGCGCTCACGCGATTTAAGCCTTTTTCATATTTCTGGATTTGTTGGAAAGTGACACCTAAATGATGCCCTAATGTTTTTTGAGACATTTTTAGCACTTTTCGCCTAAAGCGAATTTTTTTGCCTACAAAAAGATCAATATTAAGATTTTGAGCTTGCATTTTCCCCCTCCAGGTGCGAGCGCCCTCGCATTGGTATTCCGGGAGCTTGAAAACACTGAACCCTAGTCAGCATTTTGCTTTTAGTGCTTGGAGCACCTGGACATAGCAAAATCTCCCGGAATTCCGGGATACCCACATAGTGGGTTTATTTTTACGCTAGGGTTTCGGGTTTTCAAGACCCCTTTTGATCGTTGCGTATGCGATCAAAACATTTTTCGATTCATAAAGTAATTTTAGGAGATTGGCAATAAAAATAGTTTTTCTTGAGACGGATAGATTTTTTTAAATAGGAGGTTGTTTGCCTTTCAAAGTTTTAAGGTTTGCTTACTCAACTCATGACATCAGATATGCATTTTACGAAGGTAAAGCTTGGTTTTTAAGCTCAAGGCACCGCTTACGGTGCTGTCCTTAACCAATAATCAAAATGACTTGTTTTGATGCGTCTGAGATATCATGATGATAGGGGAAAGCTTTTATGAGTAAAGAGCCCTCATGCAAAATAAACTCAAAACATTATAGATCTTATTGTTGTATGTTCACATGTTTGTTTTAGAAGATATTTCTCAATGTTAGCGCCTATTTTACAATGGTGCTTCGTAAAGTATGTAGCGTAAAAGCCTCTATGAATGGGATAAAAGCTATATTGCTATCTTTACTGAAAAAAAGATGCTCGGACGGCACATACTCTCTGCCAGTTCAAAATATTACGACAGTTTTTGCCTTGAAAGGGAGCATAAGAGCTATTTTTTCTTTCTTCACGTGTTTTTATCTGTACGCTCTCTGCTTATAATGTGTAAGCGAAAAGGTTTTGATTGATTCAATATAAACAAATTTGAAATGAGAAAATATATTGGGCTTTCTCATGATGCATGTTTTTAAGAGGGGGATACGTTTATTTTCTCAGTGAAGAATTTGAGTATTTTAGATAAAAAACTCTATCAACGTCGTTGTTGTTAGAATTAAAATTTTTATGAGAAAAATGAGCATTGGGGAATGATAAGCTTTTGCTATCAAGCATTTTAGAATTTTGCACAACTTAATGATAACTTAGTTATTTTATCATTTCTTATGATCTCTATAGACGATAAAAAGTTGGGATATGGTTTGAGAAAGCAGATGACACAAGTATTATCTTTCGGTAAGTAGTTTTGAAGTAAAAGACAGCTTTAAATGACAAATAGAGATAGGTGCTCCATGAATGAACTTACCCATATTGAGACTATTATAGCGCATTATGATGCTGTTTTTTGTGATGTGTGGGGTGTTGTGCATAACGGTGTACATGCATTTGAACCAGCGTTGAAGGCGTTGTATAAAATCCGACAAATGGGAAAAACTGTCATTTTATTAACCAATTCTCCTCGGCTACGGGAAGATGTTGCTGCTCAATTACAAAGTATGAATGTTCATAGCGACTATTATGATGCCATTATCACTTCAGGGGATGTAACGCGCGATCTTATTCAGACTGCTCCACGTAAAGTTTTTTTCATTGGTTCACAACGTGATTTGGTGCTGTTTGAAGGGTTAGAGTGTGAATTTGTTGAAGAATGGGAGGCTTCTGTTGTCGTCTGTAGCGGTTTTCTTGAAGATTTTGACGAAGAACCCTCTGCTTATGAGGAGATGTTTCTTCGTATGCGGGCGCGGAATTTACCTTTTATTTGTGCGAACCCAGATGTGATTGTCCATTATGGAAATAAAGAATTTTGGTGCGCTGGTGCATTGGCTCGTCTTTATCAACAATTAGGGGGGGAAGTGCGCATTGCTGGAAAACCTCACGCGCCTATTTATGAATGTGCCTTTGAAAAACTTCAAAAAATACGGGGAACAGTAGAAAAAAGTCAAGTTTTAGCTATTGGTGATGGTCTTTTAACGGATATTAAGGGGGCGGCTCACTTTGGTCTTGATGCCCTTTATATTATGGGGGGGATTCATCATTATGATTATACGCAAAAGGGTGTGGTTGATAAGCAAGCTTTGCATTCTTTTCTTGAACATCATGGTTATAAACCACAAGCAATCATGTGGGCACTTCAGTAATGACTAAATTTTTGCGTCTTCAGGGAATTCATATATTTCCCTCGGCTTGGCGGGGAGCAGTGTTGGCACTTGGAAATTTTGATGGTGTTCATTGTGGGCATCAGGTGGTGTTGCAAAAAGCACTTGATTTCGCCCGTATAAAAAAGAAACCAGCTGTTGTTTTAACTTTTGAACCCCATCCAAGAAGTTTTTTTCAACATTCAGCTCCTGTCTATCGTTTGACAGAGGCAGTTGAAAAAGCTGAAATTTTTAAAACCCTTGGTTTTGACGGCGTGATTGAACAGCCCTTTGATGCACAGTTTGCCGCTCTTTCAGCGGACGAATTTATTAAGTCGTTTTTAAAGGAAGTTTTTGATGTTTCAGTTGTGGTGACAGGCGAAAATTTTCAATTTGGTCATCAGAAAAGTGGAAATGTACATCTTCTTTGCCAAAGGGGAGAGAAATATGGATTTGAGGTTGTGCAAGTTCCTTGCGTTGCTCGTCCTCAAGAGTCACAATCTTTGATCATTTCCTCGAGTTTTATTCGGCAACTTCTCTCACAACGGGAAGTGGACAAAGCAGCCCATTTGTTAGGGTATCACTATCGGATACGCTCCAATATTATTCAAGGTGAAAAACTTGGACGTCTTTTGGGATTTCCTACCGCTAATCAAATGTTGCCTCCCCAAGTTCGTTTGGCTCATGGTGTTTATGCGGTACGTTTGCGTCGTGCGAACGGTGTTTTGTATGATGGTGTTGCAAGCTTTGGTTGTCGTCCAACGGTTGTTAAGGATGGGGCGCCCCTTTTGGAAACCTATTTGTTTGACTTTAACGACGACCTTTATGGGGAAAGCTGTACCGTTTCTTTTTTCCAGTTTTTGCGAGGACAAGAAAAATTTGATGGACTTGAACCTTTGATTGCGCAAATGCATCGTGATGAAAAGAAAGCAAAAGAAATTTTAAAGACAGTACAACCATTATCAAAGTTGGATAGGCTGCTTACTTTTAAAAATATGTCCTAAACTGATCTGAAAAAGAGAGAAGAGCTGTAAAAATAGCACTTAAAGTGATTATAATCACAAAGATATATTCCAAAACATCGTGGAATATATGTTTTTTCCGTTGTTGAGAGGGAGAATCGAATATCTGAAGATCTGATTTTGGCATCATTTTTTTCAAAGTTAACTTTATGGTTTTTGTTGTCATTCAAAACTTTACTGCTTGTTTCTTTCTGATCCGTTAAAACTCATCATAAAAGATGCAGTAAAGAATAAGCACCCAGCCTATTTAGCAATAATAGACGTGAAGAGGGAGAAAGGCTGTTTTTAAAATTTCTTGCGATTTTAAGCTTATAGTTTGATAAAATTTAATTGATGACTTTTTTTATTTTAAAAGTTTATTGTTTCTTCTTTCTAATTTGTTTTATTATGTCATTTATGCCGTATCATCGTTTATGATGAGAGTTGGTTCGTGTAACCTTACGCATGTGATATTTTGTATTATGTGATGAATATTTTTAAAAAAGGTTTGTTTGTCAAGTCTCGTAAAGAAGATCAGTGGTCAGCAGCAGTTTTCGTGCTAACCAATCACGTAAAAGAGAATGAAGCTGCTGGAAGATGCTTTAACTCTCCTTTCTCTTGTATATTGTGATGGGGAATGCATATTAAGGAGACTGCGAGTGATTGCAGATAAAAAGAAATCATTGCGAGAAGCAGGTGTATTTGTTTCAAAATTGCTAATGCTTTTGATGGATAAAGGCACAATTTTGTTGTCGTAATACGTCAATCTTTTAGATTCTCAAGCTAAGAACTATCCATATATTTCCTTTGTCCTTCACAAATGTAAAGCCTATAATGCAAAGAAAAGGCAGTCTTGTAAGGATATGAAAACGCAAAGCCAATAATGTTTTGTTGTTTTTTGATAGAAGTATTGGATAAAAGTTAGAACATCTTTCCAATCTATGTTCGGTCTATTCATGACTTTATGGTGTTGTTTTTCTCATAAAACTTTTTCTTTAGTGTTCCTCAATGCGAGCAGTATGTTTGAGATAAAGATTAAGGCGCTTTAATGCTCTCTCTACTGTTACAGCTTTTGTATGCTAGATGAGGAGAGCCCTATTGCATTATCCATTTGCGTATTCTCTGAAATCAATCTGCAGCCTTATTGGGGAAAATATGAAGTTATCAAGGGAAAAATCAGTCCAGATGACTGTCTTTTTTAAATTCGGCTTTGCTACTTTCAAAAGCGTCCAGAGCAATATCTCTTAAATCATGAAAATAACAGTTTCAGGCTTTTGTTGTTCTTTGAATAGGATATCAGATCTCACAGGTAAAATAAAATGCTGGAATATCCTTGTTTTGCTAATTTATGCACTTCTTTTAAAGAAATATCTCTCAACGCTTCTCATATTTATTTTCATGATGGCTCTCATGAATGGTATCATGCATGTTTCGTTGAGCGCTATCATCTTTATGCCTAATAAAAGAGCAATCCGACACCACCAGTTATATTGACAAGCCTTCAGTGTTGTACAGTCTTGGCTATTTGAGAGCGTTTATGAGAGTTTGTTCTTAACTCGTTTTATTTCACACGAATACTTCCTGCTTGTGACATGCAAGAAACACGCTTTTGATTGCTTCACTATAAATAGACTTAAAATGAGAGAATCTTACGGTATTAGGATTTCTCACTCAACGTGCAAAATAATTAATTGTTATAAATCAATATTTTGTAGTTAATCATAGATTATGGCTTACGGCTTTTTTTATAAAATACTCTGCACGCCTTTTATTCGGAATATGGGGTTTTCTTAGTGGTTTTACTGTCGTTTTAGGTGTCTGTGGCGTACGAATGAGCTCGTATTGGTAAAGGAAGAGAAAAAGAAAGTGGAGCAGTGATAAAAGGTGGGGTAAAAATAAATTTTCTTGATCATCATATGAATTTTCACGCATTTTTATGGCTTCGGGTGTGTATGCTTGTTGTATATTGAGCAGCAAAGCTTGCTCGTAGAGTTTTATGAAATGTGAAGCCTGAGTGGAAAGGTGCAAGACAAAGATTATTGACAGATTGTTTTTTACAAATCGATGTGTATTTAAGAATCTTCGTCTTTTAAGGTGCGGAGGAAGTGTGTGAACCCTCTGTTTAAAGACGCGCTAAATGATAAAGATGCAGCGAGCGTGCTCCGTGATGACAATAGGCAAGAAGAGGCAGAGAGGCTGTTTTTAAAATTGTTTGCATGGCTTCAACAGCTGACTTTTCTATAGTTGGAGGAGAAATGGGAATGTGATAGGCTTTTATGCCATATTCATTTGCGACCGTTTTAATGCTAGAAAAGTCAGGTTGATGGAGCTCTTCGTGATCGGGGCGGTTACAGATAATTGTTTTAAAACCAGCTTGTGCCAATGTTTTGATATTTTCTATGCTAATTTGGGCGCTGATAAAAATATCAGGTTCAATTTGTTGTAAATTCATTTTTGTTTATTCCCAATTGCACGATCTTCACGATACCCTCTGGTCTAGTATATAGAAAGAACATAATGAAGGTAAGTTTTTCAGTGGCATCTTAACAAAAATATTCTTTTTGTCGAGAAGATCTATTTGGGAAAAATGAGCTGTAAGATGCAAAATATCTCATTCCGCAACATGTTTGCGATCTTATAAAAGACGGATGTTTGGTCTTTATGGATAATCTATAGTGTTTATTCAGCATAGACATTTCATTGTGTTGCTTGTTTACACGTTTGCTAAAGGGATCCTTATTTTTCTTAAGCCCATTTTACTCTGTCGAGAGTCAAAGAGTATAAAATTCATGGATCACCACCCTTTTTACACTTATGAAGAAGGAAGTCGGCACCATTATTATATTTGCCAACCCCCAATATTGTAATAGTTCTTGGTACTTGAGATTCTGCATAAGAAGCATTTTAAATCCTTTCTTGTACAGTTTTTACTCACACGCTAGCCCCGCTTGTAACGTACAAGAGACATGATTTTGATTAATTTAATATCAGAGGGCATGAAATGAGAGAATCTTCCTGATTTAGGCTCTCTCATTCAACGCGTAAAACAATGAATTCTCCTTATAGTTTGTTGTATATTCAGAGTGGAGCTTGTTTGTAGAGTTGCATTAAGTGGATTGCATGAAGGGAGAAGCCCAAAAGGCAGGCGCAAAATAAGAAGCTGGATCATTTACAGAGCATTGTTTACAGATCGACATGGATTTAAGAATCTTCGTTTTAGGGTGGAGGAAGAAGAGCATGCCTCTTTTAAATTTATTTTGTTATTTTCAAGAACATCATCTTCATAATGTTTTTGCTCATGCTAAAAGAATATTATAAAGACAAAATTGCGGACTATTGTTATTTATCCTAAAAATGGGAAAAATGGTTATTTTGCACGTATTGGATGCTTGTTTCTTTTATTACTTTCTGTATAATCGTAAAAACGATAATGCTGAAAGGCGTAATAAATGATCATTGGACTTTTGAATCAAAAGGGAGGTGTCGGAAAAACGACATTGAGTGTTAATCTTGCGGCCAGTTTTGCTCGGACCGGTGCACGGGTATTGCTTATTGATGTTGATCCACAGGGAAGCGCATTGGATTGGGCTGCTGCGCGTGAAGATGCACCTTTGTTTTCGGTTATTGGTTTACCGCGTGCAACGGTTCACAAAGAGATTACACAGATTGGTCATGGTTATGATCATATTATTATCGATGGTCCTCCGCGTGTAACTGATCTTGCTCGTAGTGCTCTTATGGCTTCGGATTTGGTGCTTATACCTGTTTTGCCTAGTCCCTATGATATTTGGGCAGCGGATGGAATTGTAAAGCTGATTGACGAAGCACGTGTTTATAAAGAAAATCTCAAATCTGCTTTTGTTATTAATCGTAAAATCGTCAATACAGCGATAGGGCGTGATGTGAACGAAGCTCTTGGCATATACCCCGTGCATGTTCTTTCTTCTAGCGTTGCGCAGCGTGTGATTTTTGCAGAAGCAGCAGCACAGGGGAAGGCGGTTTATGAAGTTGATAAGCAAGGGCCAGCAGCAGCAGAGATTGAAGCGGTTGCAGCGGAAATCAAGGAGTTAGCGCGATGAATAAAAAAATTAAAATCGGCACAAAACCAACGAATAAATCAATTCCTTTAACAGCGGATGCATGGGTAGGAAGCCACAAAGGGAGCATGAGTGGAGGTATGAAGCGCCTCACGATTGATATACCAGAAAGTTTGCATCGGTTGATTAAGGTCAGTTGTGCAAGTCGTGGAACTAAAATAGCTGATGAGGTCCGCGAATTGCTTTCACAAAAATACGGAAAAGTGTAAAAAATGATACGATAATTTCGTTGGTTTGAGTGCTTTTTCTAGAGATGATATCGATTGTTTTTATACGAAGTTAATAATAAAAGTGCTCTTCTTTTTTCACGATAGTTGCTTCATTTAAGTTGTTTTTCATAAGGTTCTGTATCATCTCATGAAAGAGCTATGAGTTTGCGAAAAATTCTCCATTTCAAACTTTTCCCTATAAATGTGATAATCATCATACTACTTGTCATCTTATATCTCTAGATGAATAGATAAGTTTATTCTTCCATAAAAATTATCTTGATAATGATTTTAAACATCAGGTTATTTTTGTTTATTTTACTTAATACATAGGTAAATAATGTAATTAAGAGTAGCGTTGATTATTTTTTTCTGTTATGCAGCAATCCATTTTATTAAATTATATTCATGTTTATAAAGGGGGATAAAAATAAGTAAAATTTACTGATATTGATGCGCTATAAGTTTTCCTAATAAACAAAAGAAGTCATTGAGTATACTATAGACAATATTTCTTACATTTATATGATTTTATAGTCTTAAATAGTTAATGCCAGTCGTAATGATATGCAAGACAATAGGTTTTTTTCTTCAATTGGAATGTATAAGATTGCTTGTTTAGCATTTCTATTGGCTTTTAAAAAGTGCAGGGGGACTTAAAGCTTTCTTTCTTTTCCGGTGGTTTAGAAATGATAAGAGTGCAATTAGTTGACTAAAAGCTGTATTCTTTCGTTTGCAGAGAATTTGCAATGGGTATAGGCATAACGAATTTTGGGTAAGATATTCGTACTGTTTCTCGTTACCAAGAGGTTCTTGAAGGAAAAGAAATGATTAAAAAGCTTTTTGAGAATGTCAAGATATCAGAATTTTTACTGAAGTTTTAACACTTCAAATACAAAGAGCTGCCGTGCAGATAATGTTACAAATGCAAGTCTGATAAATGAAAGAGGCTCTTATGATTTAACATGTTTGCGTTGGAAGTGTACGTATTTGCAAAGGAAAATTAGACGCAAGGTCACAATATAGGAGGGGATGTGAACCCAAAGATATTGTTAATAAAATATAAAACAAAGAGAGGGGTTAAATCATGAACAAGATCATTATAACAGCGCTACTGCTTTGCGTGGGACTTGCTGTTACTGGTTGTGAAAAAACTTATAGTGTAAAAGAATTTAAAACAAATGAAAAATTATACGAGGAATGGGCAAAGAAATGTGAGAAGGATGATTCACCGCTCAAATCCTCTCAAAATTGTAAAAACCTTCGACAAGCATATGTAGAACTTTTTTTAAGGCCCTAAATTGTGTCCTAAACTTTGTAAATTTGAAAAAAGGGGAATTTTATTGATGAATAAAGCCATTATTACAGCATTGCTGGTTTGTACTGGACTTGTCGTTGCTGGTTGTGAAAAAACTTATAGCGTATCGGAATTTAAGAAGGATCCCAAATTACTCGAGCAATGGGCAATGAAATGCATGATATCAGAGGATTTAGATTCTCAAAATTGTAAAAACGCAGATAAAGCGTATCGTGAAGTTCATGCCCGAGATTGGCCTGGTTCAAGCTTTGTACATGATGACGAGAAAAAAACTGAAGAGAAAAAGGAAGGGAATTAAATCATGAATAAAGTCATTATTACAGCATTACTGGTTTGTACTGGACTTGTTGTTGCTGGTTGCGAAAAAAACTACAGCGTAGCGGAATTTAAGAAAGATAAAACATTACTCGAAGAGTGGGCAAAAAAATGTGAAAAGCTGGATCAATCTTCTATGGAGAAATCTAAAAATTGCCAACATGCCAGACAAGCATATATGGAACTGATGTTTGGCATTAATTAAAAACATACAATTCAATAAATAAGGAATTGTTTAGTTCTTGATTCTATTACGTTTTTAGGCTCTCTCTAACTTTTAGAGAGTCTTTTTATGGCTTCAAGAATTAGTCGTTTACGATCAGTACTCTTTGTGTAAACGGATGCTATACTGTCATTGTTAAGCCCAAAAGTGCTTTCAATTGTAGATAGTATTGCCTCCCAATGAGTTGTTATGTGTTACTGCTAATTTTTTAATGTTTTGGTTACATGTATTTAAAATATTGAGATTAAATCTATCTTTGGGGTGTTTTTTTGCGTTTATCACAAATAAATGTTTCATCACACTAAGATCGTCTTTAAGTGTTGCGGCTAATTTCGGAAAAATTAGGAGGAAACATTTGTTTGGAAATTACTTTCTCTGTTTTAATAAAGAGAAAAACATTCTGAATAGAATTATTATCGTTTCATACTCAAATGTTTTTCTCAAACTATTTTTAAAAAATTTCTTTTGATTTGAGAATATTATAACATTAGTTAAGTTGTGAGACAGTTTTGCTAGGACGGTTTTGCCGGATGTGTGAGGAATTGAGCGCTCTCCACATCTTTTCATTTTTCTCCTCTCTCTTTTCTGAGTTTACAAGGGTTTTCCTTGTTATTTTTTTATCTTAATTGTGTCGTGATATTATCATGTTGAGCGGTGGAGCTCATATAAAACTTTACGTATGAGGTGTTTTTTGTTCTCGAGTGTGTGATGAATATTTTTCTAAATAACACTTTGATTTATAAAAATGATTTAATTATTTTATGCTGAATAAGGATCTCGAATATAGTAAGCTTCTCTTATTCCAAATCTGTTTTCGGTTGAATTAATTAAAACCATCTTCTTGCATGGTACAAGCGGGGAGCGCTGTGTAGATAAAAACTGTTGGAGAAAGAAGTAAAAATGCCTCTTATAAACGATCTCAAGTGCTAAAGGTTATTGCAACATTTGGGGCTGGAAAAGTGTGTGATGCTGCTGGTTTATTCTCTCATAAGGGTAAAGATGGTGTTCAATGGATTTATCATAAGCTTCATGAAATATTATCCTTTAGGATTGTGAGATGTCCTGAAGGGGGAAGCAAAAGGAACTTACTCAATAAGGAGACAAATTATTTACAGATCGGATCTGGTAAAAAATTTCGTTTTTTAAGCTGGGAATGAAGTTGAGATTCAAGATAGCGTGAAAAGATGGACAATGATGGTTAAAAATGCATACAAAAAGCAGAGTTTACACCTCAAATAGTTGCAAGCGATGTTTGAAATTGGGTGTGTGGTTTATCTGTAGAATTAAAATTTTTCTTTGATCTTATGTGAAATTAAGATGCTTATTTGCGCAGATTACAATAAGCCAAGAGAGTATGCTTAGTATATTTCTATTACGAGAACTAAAATAACAACAAAAGCATTGATGGTGATAATCAAGGTTGAATAAAGCATAGCGGCTTTTACGAGATCAGCCATAAAAACCTCTTTCTGTTCTTTTTGAGGTGATTTTATGAATAACAATATATTACAATCTGTAATATATGCTGATACAACATATTCGGCAAGCTTAAAATCGTTCCTTTTTTTATAAAAGCTTAAGGAGTTGGAGTATTGTGAATCCTAAAAAAGAAAGCTTTAAAAGGACTATTGATTGATTTTGTAAGTTTTGTGTTGCTGGAAACTTTTTTTATCCTGTTATGCTATAAAGCACTGTCATTTATAACGGTAATATAAGACATATACGTTTTCTTGGAACGTTTAAGTATTTTTTAGTGTACGATGAATATTCGTAGGTTTATTTGTTGAGCCTTTCGTTTAAGTGAATCAGATGAGGGGAAAGTCAGGAGAAGATCGTTTGACAAAAATTCGGACTGCGTACAGAGCTGATTGAGTTAAGATCTTAGTTCTTTAAGGTGAGCGGCGGAAGACAAAAATGTTTTCTGATCGTTTATCTCATAGCAAGATTGGTTAATGCTGCTCTAATGGGGCATGTTTTGCACAAAAGTAAAGAACGCTCCAAACGAAATATACTTATGTTGTATATTAGTATATTTGTATTGCATATTTATGTACTTGTTTTAGAGAAATATCTCTCAACGCACACGAAAGACATTTTACGATGACACTCGTAAATGGTATAACGGTAAATGTGAATAGTATAACAGTAAAGCTCTCGTGAAATAATATAAACTTTGAATAATATAAAAATCTATAAAATGCTATCATCTTTATACTTATGAAAGAGCAAGTCACGATCATCGTACGCTTGCTTCCAATGTTTATTATAGTTCTTGGCATTTGCTAAGGTTCATAAGAGGACTTTTTCTTTCAGCGTATTTTATCAACACATCAGGGCGTTGTTTGTGATGTGCAAGCAAGTGATTTTAATTTATTCAACATGGAATAGATTTGAAATGCGATGATTATGAAAGAGAAGAGCCGCATTTAAAAGGTTGAAAACGAGAGAAAGATCGTAAACAAAAATTGTACCTTGATTATAAAATGATTGTTTCTCTGTTTTTATACTAGTAGCGCAGGTAAAGTCGCGATATTAAGAGCAAGCTGTGTTATGGAATGAAATAATCTGTAAGAAGATGCTGTGAAAATTCTGAAAATATCAATGGGGGGAGCGTTAAGCATTATGCATTGGATAATATTTTGATTTATAATGATAATCTATCGTTATTCAACTTGAATTAGAGCCCTGAATACTGGATTTTTTTCATTCCAAATCTGTTTCGCGGTGAATTAACTAAAACAATGTCTTTTGCAGTTACAAGCAGGGAGCTCTTATGCGCAGAGAAATTGTACAAGAAAGGCATGCTTTTATGAACCGTCTCAAGTGTCAAGAGTATCAGAACATAAGGGGGTAGCAAAATATATGATGGTGCTGGCTTGCTTCTTTTATTAAGCGTAAAGATGGAAAATGCTCAATGGATTTTATACATGTCATGGGAGATTTATCATTATACCATTCATGCATTCATGGGCCGCGGCGCGAAATAGGCTTGGGTGCACTTAAGAGATATTTCTTTAAAACAAGCGCGTGAATATGCGATTGAAGACGTATCGAACTGATTGGCTAAGAAACTCTTGAAAAGGTTCAAAAAATCTTATATAGTTGTTCATTGCAAAGAAAAGCGAATGATAATTTAAAAAAGGAAGATTGATGGCTGTTTAGCTATTTTAAGATGTCTTTTTATATTGCTGTGTGGCTGATCTGTTCAAAAGAGCATTCTTTTTGTGTTTTATGCGAAATACTGCATGTGTGCAGAAAGAGCATGGGAGAGGGGGTATCCTTTTGAATGGGTGCAAACTGATCTTGTCTGGTGCCATCTTATGGGGCGCCAGAAGGTATACAGGTTTTAGTGCAGAGAGAGCCATAAGGTTATGGAGGGTAAAATGCTGCTATCGGTAAAATGCTGAAATTTTTCATGGGCTTAAGTCTTTAATATGTTGCAAGATAGGCTGCGGTTTTTTGTCGGCAGGTAGTTTTTGTGGCTGAAGTTCTCGTGAAAGCATTGTTATTTTCTGTTGAAGATGAGCTCGTGATAAAATCGGCAAAGATAAAATCGGCAAGGCGAAATAGACAGAGCAAATATGGAAGTTTCGATATTGCTGTAAGGTTTAAGTTTATAGCGTTTTTATGGATTAGTATAGCCGCAATGATGGTTTTGGAGCAAAGCAAGAAAAATATTTGAGAGAACGCGTTGAAAGTTGAAGTGGTATACGCTTTGAAGGATTGTCGTGCTGTTGTTTGAGCAATGTTTGCACCACGAGCTTGGTTGAGTGTATCAGCATTGAAGAGAACCTGTTTAATCTCCCTCATTTGAAAGTAAGATTGAACAATAGTGTTGAAGGGGAAGTAAAAATGTCTGTAGTGCAATATGGTGATGATAGTTTTGCGGCAAAAGCAAAAGTTCTTGATAACAACCTTATTGATCGTGATTGGGCGATGACAAAATTTGTTGCTGCTGTTAAAGGATTAGCTCAAGTTGTTGATTATGAAAGCAATATGCTAGAGAGTAGTGGTGTTCCAGATTACGAAGAAATAAATTTGCGTAAAATACGTGGTTTGCGTGATCTTAATAAATCCATGAGTGATGTGAAGCGCTATATGAATCAAGATATTGAGCATGAGGTTGAAAGTTTGTTGTCTGATTTACAAGAAAAATTACAGCGTAATAGTGAATTACTTCAAACACATTTAAATGCAGTTAATGATCTTTCTAGAGCTATACAGCTATCTGGACGTGCAAAAGAAATAGAGGAATAAATTCAAATCTGATTAATACGGGCTGTTCTAAGTAATGACAATGATTAGGTAGGGCAGTTGATTTGGGTAAATAGTGCGTTTAGTGAGTAGACTTGTTTTAAGCGCATTTTGGTATTTAAATTATTATCCTGATGTACTGTAAAACGCTGTTCTTAAAACAGTGTTTTTTAAGGTGTCGTGATGTGAACCGCATGCTGTGGGAAGCTGGCTGGAAGAGAACTAAGAGAAGGCGGATTATTTACAGAGCATTGTTTGCAGACTGAGTTAATAGGCAGAGCTTCATTTTTTAGTTTAGGGAAGGCGATTAAGAGAATATTTAGACCAGCCTGTGATGCCTTAAAAACAGCTTCCTTGGGGGTGTGGTAATGTAAGGTTTATACATTGAGTCTTTTGCTTGCATTTAGCAGATCTGGCGGCGACTTACTCTTCCGTGCCTTAAGGCAAAGTACTATCAGCGCTGGAGTGTTTCACGGCCGAGTTCGGGATGGGATCGGGTGCGTTCACTCCGCCATAACCACCAAGTCAGCAAAAAGCATGAATGATGAAGAGTATGTGATGAATATTGCCTATAAGCTTCATGGAATATTGTCCTTTAAAGTGTGGTGATATGACGCGGTTCGTTGTTTAAATCTATATGCCTGAGATAAAAATTAAAGCGGTTTATTATTTCCTTCTGCTGTTTTTAGTTTTTGTATGTCAGATTGGAGAGAGCATCCAGATTTGAGTGGATATAGTGCGTATATCTTTGTTGGCGTAATATTTGAAATGGGGAGGCAATCTCATTGGGAAAGAATAAAGGGGTAGAAATCAGCTTCCCTCTGTTCCGCCGTTCTTTAATTTAGCTTTATGTCTTTCGAAAGTATCTAAAGCACTATCTGTTAAATAATGAAGATTCCGCATTGTTTCACGCTTTTTTTATTGTGTTTTTTACTGCGGGCATGTCCTTCATGCACGACAAAATACTCAAAATAGAATGGATTTGTTATTCCTAATTCACGGCCTTGTTTTAAAGAGATATCTAAGCTCTCAAGTCTATTTCGTGATGGTGTTTGTGGGGCGGTGCAACGATATCTTTGATGCAACGGTGCTTGTGAATGGTATAATAAAAAAGTTCCCATGGAAATAATATAAAATCTATAGGGCACGACCATCTTTATGCTTAATAAAAGAGCAAGTTGATATTGTTATATTTTTCAACACTGTCATATTCTTTGTTTGATCCCAATGTTGCTACAGCCCTTGGCACTTGAGATAGTTCATTAGAGGCATTTTTAATCCTTTCTTAATAGTTTTTTATCCCTATGGCTCTTCCCCCTTGTTACTTGTAAGAGATATGGTTTTTGTTGATTCAACATGGAACAGGTCTAAAATGAAAGAATCTGACGATATTCTGGATTCTCATTTAACATGGAAAACAATTAATTGTCTTTATAAATCAATATCTTGTCTTATAATGGAGCTGCTGTAGCATTGAGATTTTAGAGGAAAAACATGCCTTTAAGAATTTAAACCAGATGCTAGTCTTTATAGCAGGTATATTAAATGTACATCATCTAAAATAAATGGAGCGTCCACAGCGAAGAAGGGGCTGATTTTTTTTTAAATCCGCATGAATGCTTATTCTGTTGTGCTGTAAAAACATCATCGCTTGAGGTGTGGTGATAATATAAGACATAAAATTTTATGCATGGGGTATTTTGATGAGAGAATGTTATGGTATTCAGTTTTTTATTCAATATGCAAAAGAAATATTATAAGTCAAAATCTTCTTTGATATGATAATGATTGTTGAGAATTTAAAAAAATATATAAATTTAAATAAAAAAGCAGCACTTTGTGCTGCCTTTTTTATTTAAGTTAAAATTAACTTCTGCTTTAGAAGCGATAACGTATTCCGCCAGACAAATTGGTGCCAGATACACCGGCTTTTTGCAGTTTTTGCCGATAGCTGATATCGGCGTTTAGTACGATATTTTGAGAAAGATATGCATTCATCCCCACGCCTCCCTCAACTGAAGAGCCGGTAGGATCAACATGAAAGGTATCAGCAATTTTTATTGTTTTACCATCGCCAAAAGTTCTGATAACATTCATTTTACCATAGAAGGAAACAGCTTTGTTTTCTTCAACAGCCATTATTGTTTTTGTTAAACGTCCACCAAAACGGATCAACCATTGATGTGGATTGCCCATGTCTACTTTTAAGCCATTGGTATCTGAGAAAATATCAAACATGAGATTTTGATAAATGAATTGAGCTTGTGGTTCAAAGACAAGCCCTTTTGTATCGGTTGCTAATTTCTGACCAATGGTTGCAGATATATTAAGCATCTCGGTACCATCCAATTTTGCGGCATTCCCAACAAGAGCTGTGGTAATATTTCCTTTTAAGGTTCCGTAAGAAAGAAGAGCGTTGACATATATACCATTGCTATGCTGGATGCCGCTATAAGCGGTAAGTGACCATTTATCAAGCGTTGTCTTTTCAGAATCTTGCATCTCTTTTGGCGTAAAGGCAAGCTTTCCGTACGTTCCTAAAAGACCAAAATGTGCGCTTATGTCTTTGCTTTCTAAGGCGGCTAATATGCCCCCTAATTGTAAGGCAGTATAGTTTACATCAGCACCATAACCATAGTGCAGTGGATCGCGGTTGGAAGATAGGGTGACCTTCTCGCCGTAGGAAGAGAAAAAGATACCATTCTTTTTATTGTCTTTTGCCCCAAATACTGTTGTTCGCATATTGTCTAACAACGTGTTTTGATTGTTTACATCAGTAAATCCAGCAGAAAATAAAGTATTAGATATGGTTAAATAGTTTGCTACCTGTGGTAAAAGGGCTCGAACTTTTTTATCCTTATCAATGTAGGCATTTTGTAAGCGGAAATCCCAGAAATCACTATTCTTCTTGCCAAAAAGATTTTGGCTCTCATGAGATGTTCCTGGCTTATAGCCTGTGAGTACATATTTATAAGGTTGTTTCCCTATTGTCATATAGTTTCCTGCTAACGTGAAGGAATTTTCATTCGCTTGTCCGGAAACTTGAATGATTGAAATCCCATGTGTCCCTAAAGGAAGTGACGCCATGCGTTCTTCCCAAACAGCAGAGCTATCGGTTTGGAGATTGATGTGCACAAAAGTACTTCCTGAGACATCACCATTAATCACAATGCGATCAGTTTGTTGTTCCGTTATAGGAGAATGTTTATCCCATTGAGTGTTTACATAAATCTCTGCAAGACCCGCTGTACTATAAACCGCTGCTGTGTGAATTGTTTCGTCTTCTTGCGAAAGATTAGGTCCTATAAACAGAGTTTGATAATGTCCCTCAATGGGCTTGTCAAACATAATAGCACTGTTTGTAAGGTGCAATTCAGAAAGATTAGAGTATGATTTTTCATCAACACCAAACTGTCTATAGTCATTTAAAATATTATCATTATTTGTGGCATTTTTATTAGCCTTTACAAGCCATTTCGTCCTCTCTTTTAGATCAAAAACTGTTCTATTATCTTTAGAAGTTCTTACCCGACCTTCTAAAGAAGAGTGGTCTGCAACTAATGTAATGGTGTTTGTGGAGGCACTTTCGTTCTTGATATTTTTTAATAAAATATCGGCATGAACTTCTGAATTTTTAAGGTTGACTTCTCCGTTTACGCCTGTTCCATAAAGGTTGATACCGCTACCATGTTCAACGAAAAGCTTTGTATTCTCTAGGGTTACTTTATCAGCAATATTGGCTACATCTTGTTCTTGAACGGCATTGGTGTTCCTTTCAGCATTGTGTGTATATCGTTTTCTAGGGGCATTATACGGATTGTTGCGGAAAATAATACCGTCTGCTTCATAATTTCCCGTGACATGTGCGCTTGAATCCTTAAGTTTGATTGTGCCCTCCATGTTTACCAAACCAGCTGTTTCTGCTGTTACAGTAATGCCTGTAGCATCAATTTCTCCACCATCTGATACGCTTAGTGCAACAAAACGCGCATCAACTGTTCCCCCTATCATGTTGACTTTTGAATTATTTCCCTCTGCATGTACAGCAAAACTATTGTCTTGAATTTTTTTGTTATGTAGCGTTATGGTCTTACCGTTTTTAGCTTCAACTCCAGCGCTTATATCCTCAATTTGTGTAGACTTTTCAGGTTGTTTTATTGGTGATATTGGTTTTTCAATCTCTGATTTTTCAGATATTTTTTGTGCAGATGAAGATTGCACAGGCGCTGGTTTTGCAGATTTTGGTGGTACCAGTAATGCTGGTTTTCCAGTTTCTACTCTTAAAGATATTGGCTGTGTGAGTTCTGGTTCATTAGATGTTGGTGTTTGCTCTGTTGTTGGTTTTGTAGGTTCCGTTCTTGTAGGTTCAGACTTTGTAAGTGTTGGTTGTAAATTCGGTGAAGGTTGTGTAGGTTCTGGCTGTGAAGACACAGCAGAATTCGATAGTGTTTTTTCGCTGGAAGAGTCTGCAGAAGAGGAGGGCGCCCCTGAACGTCTTCTAGATTTTGCTTTCATTCCTGTTGTTGAAGCTATTTCTGTCGTTAGAGATTGTGTAAGAGTGTTTTGTGTTGTAGGGTTAGATTGTACATCTTCTGTAACTTTAGTCTTTGGTGTTTGTGTACTTCCTTGACCAAGATCAGAGTTTTTTTTTGAAGAAGAAATTATATTTCCAGCTGAATTTCCTTCAAGTTGTGTTTTGGGAGGTAGAGTGATTGTAGAAGTAGGCGTTGTAGTTTCATTCCCTGTAGGAGGAAGGGTTATGATTGTTCTTGTAGAGCTAGATGTTGAAGGTGGATATGAATATGATGGCATAATCTGCCCGATTCCATCATATGGATCTTTATACGGATCAAAAACTCTGGATAGATTTATTGGTGGCTTGACACGAGCAGATTGTAGAGAAGAAGAATCTATCGTTGTTAATGGATTTGTACTATGAATAGCATAAGACATACTGGTGGAAGAACAAAACAGAACTCCAGAAACTGTGTATAGTAAGAAGCTTTTTTTCATATGGATGTATTCCTAAAATATTTCTCCCCTCTCTCATAAAAAATAAAACTTTGGCCTCATTATGTCTCTTTTGTAAGAGACAAAACGAAACATAATGAGAGCGCGTTATATTTCAAGATAGGAATACAAGTATTTTTAAAAGTGATAGCGCATTCCAGCGGCAATATTTATTGCAGAGATGCCAGCTTTTTTGAATTTATGTTGATAGCTGAGATCACTATGAAGCTGAATATTTTGTGATAAGTGTGCGTGAATACCAAAACCACCTTCGATTAAAGATCCCATAGCTGCAAGCTGAAAATTTTTACTAAAAGTTTTGATCATGTTCAGTTTGCCGTAGAAAGAAACAGCATGTCCTTTGTTTTGCGTTAAACGTCCGCCAATACGGAGCAGCCATTGATAAGGATTACTTATGTCTATTTTAGAGTTATCGTCATCTGAGAAAGAGCTCCTATCTGATAAAGAACCAAGCATGAGACGTTGATAAACAAGTTGTGCTTGTGGTTCTAGGATTACACCTTCCAAACTGGTTGACAGTTTTTGACCAACAGTTGCAGCGGCTCCTAATGTTTTACTATTCTTCACTTTTGAGGTATGTTTGATGAGAGCTGTAGTGTGATTTTCTTTGAAAATTCCATAAGAGAGAAATGCACTTGTATAGATGCCACTGTCATGCTGAATATTTCCATATGCGGTGAGTGACCATTTATCAAACATATTTTTTTGAAAGCTCTCCTTGTTTTTAGGAGTAAAAGATAATTTCCCATATGTTCCGAAAAGACCAAAGTTGCTGCTGATATTTTGATCTTTTAGCGCTATTAATGTTGCTCCTGCTTGCAATGCAGCATAGCGAATATCTGCTTGAACACCATCTTGTTCTGCTTGAACCTTGGAAGAAAACGTGCTTTTATTGCCATAAGAGGATAAGAGAACGCCTCTTTCTGGATGATCTTTGGGCTCAAACATTGTTATTTGCATATTGTCTAACAAGATATTTTGATTGTTGACATCACTAAACCCAACAGCAAACATCGCAATAGGCATGACTAAAGAGCTTTCTCCTTGTGGTGTAAGAATTGTTCTTTTTTCTGTCCCATCAAGAGAAGTAGAAGCTGCGGTTGCTTTATCATCATCTGTAAGTTTAGAGGTACTCTCTGTCGCAGCGGTAGCAGTATTCTCAACCTTTGGGAGCAATTTCATATGCGCTTTTGCGGATGTAAGAGTCGTTTTTGATTCTGAGGAAGTGGGGTTCGTTTTATGATCAATATCAGATTGCGAATTTTCATTTATTTTAGATTGTATAATTCCATGATCTGTCCTTGTGAATGAATTGTCCTTTGAATTGTCCTTGTGTTGGGCAGCAACGTGAGCGGGTGGTAATTTATCACTAGCGCGTCTTTGTCTTGTGCTGGAGTCAATAAGAGGTTGTTTATTCTCTTCAGATGCAGGAGGGGTTGTCTCTCCTTTTTTCTTCACGTTGGTTATTCCATCGTTGTTCAAAGTCTCTAATACTGCTTTGCGTAAAGTATTGGAAAGTTCCTTGTTTTGTCCTTGTAAAGCACTATCCACTTGTGCTGCTTTATGTAATATTTCTGCTTTATTTTGCAGTTCAAACCAATTATGATTGTCTTGGCTCACCCATTGTTGGCGCGCGGTATTAACACGCTGTTGATTATCAGCATCAAGGATTTTTGCTGCTTGCACGGCATCGGAAACTGCTTTGTCGTAGCCACGTAATAAATTTTCTCTTGTTTTTAATCGGTTCTGACGTAATTGTTCAAGGTATGCTCTGGCTTTCATCATATGTTGCATATCCAGATGGTGTTTGTTTGCCATGGCTTGGGCGCGTATATAATCTCTTGCCCTTTGCGATTCATTTGCATGTGCACCAGAGTCATAACGACCTATACCTGTAAAATAACTATTAATTCTACTGTCTGTTTCATCGAATCCTTTTTGAAGTGCTTGGTTGAAGTACGAATTATCTTTCATCATGGCGCCAGAGGCTATCTTTTCAAGATTTTTTTCTGCTTGTGTTGGTGTGTTTATTAAATCAATAGCACGGCGATATTGTTCAGGTAATTTCATAATCCCTTCAATAGCATAGCGTTCCTGGGGGCTTAGAGCAGAGGCGGTGCTGGTAGATGTGAAGTTAAAAGAAGAAAAAAATAAAGCACAAGCGGCTGTACATAACAAAAGATTCTTATGCATAGAGATGTTCCTTAAGATATTTTCTTTGTTTTGCTAAAAATGAACCACTTTTTGACACATTACGGTTTTTTGTAATGTAGTTAAGCAGCACTGTTTTCATCTCAGCGCTGCTTATGCGTCAAAATAGAGAGCTAAGATTTCTAAAAGCGATAACGCATTCCTCCGGAAAAATTAATTCCAGAGAACCCAGCTTTTTGAAGTTTATGTTGGTAATTAACGTCAGCATGAAGTGCGATATTTTTAGAAAGCTGCGCGTTAATGCCAAGTCCACCTTCAAGGGAAGAGCCCATAGAATCGAGATGGAAAGATTCCATAACATCGATAGTGCGCTCCTCACCAAAAGCTTTGATGACATTCAATTTACCATAAAAAGAAAGAAAACGATCTTTTTCAATAGGAAGTATTGTTTTTGTTAAACGCCCTCCAATACGGACCAACCATTGATGAGGGGGCTTTATATTAACTTGGAAGCCATCAATATCTGAAAGAGTGCCAAAGGCAATATGTTGATAAATAAGTTGTGCTTGTGGTTCAAAAGACAGCCCTTCAACACCAGTTGCTAGTTTTTGTCCAACGGTAGCTGATATATTTAATGTATCCGTATTGTTTAATTCTGTGGTGTTGCCGATAAGGGCTGTTGTAATATGTCCGTTTAAAATGCCGTAGGAGAAAAGTGCATTAATATAGAGACCATTGTCATGGTGGATATTCCCATATGCCGTAAAGGACCATTTATCTAGTATGCTTTTGTCAGAACCTTCCATGTCCTTTGGCGTAAAAGCGAGCTTTCCATATGTGCCTAAAAGACCAAGATTCGCGGTTATATTTTGATTTTCTAACGTTGTTAATGTCATGCCTGCTTGTATAGCAGCATAGTGAACATTAGCACCATAACCATATTCCAATGGACTACGGCTGGAAGATAACGTCATCTTGTTGCCATAAGTCGATAAAAATATCCCTTTTTGTTTATGACCTTCTAATCCAAAAACTGTTGAGTGCATATTATCTAACAGTGTATTTTGATTGTTTATATCAGCCAAGCCAGAGGAGAATATTGCATTATGCATAACCAAATAGCTTGCCATTTGAGGAACAAGAGCTTTGATTTTTCCTTCATCATCAAGAGTCGCATTTTGTAGACGGAAATCCCAAAACTCTTCACTTTCTTGCAAGAGACTTTGCTGTTTGTCAGCTCTCCCACGGCTGGATGTTGGTCCATAGCCATTTAATACATATTTATAGGGCAATCCATCCATTGTAGTGTAGCCATTTGCCAGCGTGAAGGCGGCTTCCTCTGCTTTTCCAGACACCTGAACAAGTGAGAGACCACGCGCATTCAAAGGAATTGAAACTTCATCATTATCGAATGGTTCTGCACGCTTTGAAAGATTGTTGAAATAGATCGTTGTGGTGCCTGAGACATTACCATGAACGAGAACACGGTCAGTTTTTTGTTGTTCTTTTATAAGACCATTACTCCATTCGGTATTAAAGTAAATCCTTGCGTTGCCCAATGCATTGTAAACCGTTGTTGCATCGGAGCTTCTGTTTTGCTCTGCTTTCGCAGCTTCAGCTGTTGGCTGTTTTCCCACATGCAAGGTTTGATACTGATTGTCTGCTAGTTTATGCGGCGCATTAAATATAATAGAGCTATTATTAAGGTTCAATACTGAGACAATAGACTGTGCACGTTGTTTAATATCAGTGAGCAAGTATCCTTTAGAGCTGTCAAATTCTTTGTCTACTTCAAATTGACTAATCTTTAGGGACCACTTGCTGTTATTGTTGAGAGTAAAAATCGTTGTATTTTGAGGTAAAGTCTTTGCTCGTCCTTCTATAATCGAATTGTCAGCGCTTAATATAAAAGTGCGAGGATCGATATCTTTTGAGTTTTCTGGGATTTTATTTTTTAATAATATATCAGAACGAATTTCTGAACTTTTAAGTTCTACCTCAGCAACAGATTTTGCATAATCTGGTCCTAGAATACCAATACCATTTTCAACAAGAAGTTTTGTGTTGGTAAGAATTGCTTTATTGATAACTTTTTCGCCCTCTTTTACTTGGGAACTTGGGATGTAATCAAAAAGGATACCACGACTTTTGTGATGTCCGGAAACATTTATGATTGAATCTTCAATATGGATGATGCCGTTTGAAATTTCTAAACCACGGGAATTTGATTTTCCTACAGTTTTTTTAGCATGAATACGTCCACCTGTTGTTGCGGTAAATAAATTTGAGGCTGAACGCATTGTTGAATTTGTAATGGTGATAAAGGCTTTGTCATCAGCAATCACTGTTGTATATGCGCCGCGGATAAAAACGTTATTAAAGGTTTTTTCTTCTCCTGCTTTATCCGCACGAGCCATAACCATTGTAGGAGCTGATGTATTTGCATAAGTTGAACCGAAATGAGAAAAAATCAAAGTTCCAGCAATTGTACATAACAAAAAATTTTTTTTATAAATATATTTCTTACACATAGATATGCCTTTAGTATTTGGTATGCTTTGATGCTTACTTCATTCCCCTGATGGCGCAAGTACCCAGACAGTTTCTATATCATTATGTTTTTATTGTAAACAACAAAACGAAATATTGCGTCCTGTTCTTTATCGTTTAAAAATGACTTTAGAAGAGTTTTTAAAATAGAGATTGCAGTTAGCAACTATGAATTGCAGAAAAGCTAATTTAATAAGTCTTCCGTTTAAAAGTGTTAAGAAACAAAATATTTTGCAAGGATGTTTGTTGCTTAAGGCTGTTGTTATGGAAACTCTACAAAGTTTTTGGAGAAGCTGTTGTTGTGTGCTTACAAAAAGCTTTTAATTGATTTTCTTACACAGAGAATTATTTATTACGTGTTTTAAAATACAAAAAAAATTTATTAAAAGCATTTGATTTTTATAAATCAAAAAGGCAGCTCTTTTGAGAATTCAGTATTCATTCAGAGATAACAGATTTTGTTACATTTGGTTTGAGTGAGATTAATTGGCTCAAGAAAGGTGGTAGAAAGAATCGTTATTGACGCTTCTTTCCGATAGATTGTAAAAAGGCAGCATATTTGTACTGCCTTTTATTAAAATGAATAGAATATAAATTGTTTTTTGCGTTTTCTTAAAACTGATAGCGTATTCCGCCTGAAAAGCTTGCTCCGGATATACCAGTTTTTTGAAGCTTATATTGATAGTTAACATCAGCATGAAGGGCGACATTTTGTGATAATTGTGCATTTACACCAAATCCACCTTCAAGGGCAGCTCCCATAGAATCAAGGTGGAATGGTTCACCAATCTGTATCGTACCATTGTTAGAAAAAGCTTTAACAATATTCAATTTACCATAGAAAGAAAGAGTACCGCCGTTTTCAATAGAAAGCTTCGTTTGCGTTAAGCGTCCACCAACACGTACTAAGTATTGATAAGGATTTCCCATATCCACATCAAAGCCATCGACATCTGAGAGTGTGCCAAGCATGAGGCGTTGATAAACAAGTTGTGCTTGTGGTTCAAAGACCAATCCTTTCCTACTGGTTTCGAATTTTTGTCCAATGGTCGCTGATGCACTGAATGTATCAGCATTTTTCAATTCTGCAGTCTTTCCTATGAGAGCTGTGGTGATATCTCCCTTGAGCATTCCATAGGAGAAGAGTGCATGGATGTATATCCCATTATTATGGCGCAGCCCACTATATGCAGCAATTGACCATTTATTGAGTGTACTCTTGTCAGCACCTTCCATGTCTTTAGGGGTGAAAGCTAATTTCCCATATGTCCCTAAAAGACCAAAATTGGTGGTCATATTTTGATCTTCTAGAGCTGCTAATGTAATGCCTGCCTGTAAAGCTGCATAGTGAATATCGGCACCATAACCATATTGTAATGGCGTACGGTGAGAGGATAATGTCATCTTATTTCCATAAGTCGAGAAGAAGACTCCTTTGTTTTTATGATCTTTTGTATCAAAGGTGTTTTCCTGTATCGAGTTGAGTAAAGTGTTTTGATTGTTTATATCAGCCAGTCCAGCTGAGAATAGTGCGTTAGGCATGGACAAATAGCTTGCCACTTGAGGAACGAGAGCTCTGATCTTTCCTTCATTATCGAGAGTCGCATTTTGCAAGCGAAAATCCCAGAAATTCTGATTTTTTTCCAAAATGTTTTGTGCGTTGTTTGCTTGTCCAAGGGATGATGAACCGGTATTTTGCGCTTCTTTCTCTTTTGGTGAAACGCCTTCAATCATTTTTCCTAATGCTGATATCGTGTAGATTGTGTAGTCTTTGAGGGTATTTTCTTTTGATTCTTGTGATATTCCGCTAAAATGACTTTGTGTGCTATCGGCTGTCCCATGGCTGGATGTTGGACCATAGGCTTTGAGTATATATTTATAAGGCAAGCCCCCCATTGTGGTGTAGCCGTGTGCAAGTTTGAAGGAATCTTCATTTGCATTCCCAGAAACTTGAATGAGTGAAAGACCACGCATATTCGAGGAAACAGAATCTTCAGCTTTTAATATCTCACCTTTCGCAAGGTTCTTGATATGGACTGTTGTGCTGCCTGATACATCACCATGAATAAGGAGGCGGTCAGCTTTTTGCTGTTCTTTTACTAGACCATCACTCCATTCAATATTAAAATAAATTTTTGCATCGCCTGTGGCATTGTAAACTGTATTATAAGTGCTTTCTATATCGGGGATTGTACTTCCCTCAGGTCTACGAACCTCAGCTGTTCGCCCTACATACAAGGTATGATAATGATCTTTTTCCCGCCCTTGTGGTGTCTTAAATATGATAGAACTATTATTAAGATTCAGTACTGAAACGGTAGAAAGGGCTCGTTGTTTAATATCACTGAGCTCATAGTTAAACACATTAAAGTCAGTATCGACTTCCTCTTGAGAGGTCTTTAAGTACCATTTGCTCTTGTTATTCAGAGTCAAAACCGTTGTATTGACTTTTAAAGTTCTTGCTCGTCCCTCTATTGTTGAATTATCAGCGGTTAATGCTAAAGTTACAGGAAGAGTATCGTTGTCATAATATTTACGTTTCGTTTTATTTCTCAATAATACGTCAGATCGAATTTCTGAGTCTTTAAGTTGAACTTCAGCAACGGCTCTTGAGCAGTAGGGACCAAGAATACCGGTACCGTTTTTCACAAGAAGTTTTGTATTGCTAAGAACAACCTTATTGACAACTTTTTCTCCACTTTTCAGTGAAGAATCTTTTGTTTCATAAAAAACGATACCACCGGCACCTCCTCGTTGGACGGTTATGGTTGAATCTTCAACGTTGATTATACCATTCTTTGTTTCTAAACCTTTGTACACTGTATTTGCTTTAATTTCTTTAGCATGAATGCGTCCACCTGCTGATACAGAAAGTGCAGACATTTCCGTGTGTATTGTTGATTTTACAATTGTGATAGCTGCTTTATCATGCGCTAATATTCCAGGTCCTTTATCGCGGACAAGAACATTATTTAAAGTCTTTTCTTCTCCCTTATTTAATTCAATCTTCCCCAAAATTCCAGGAGTTTCAGGAGCCAATGTATTTGCATAAGTTGAACCGAAATGAGAAAAAATCAAAGTTCCAGCAATTGTACATAACAAAAAATTTTTCTTATAAATATATTTCTTACACATAGATATGCCTTTAGTATTTGGTATGCTTTGATGCTTACTTCATTCCCCTGATGGCGCAAGTACCCAGACAGTTTCTATATCATTATGTTTTTATTGTAAATAACAAAACGAATTATATCGATGGTGTTCTCTATGATTTGAAGTTTTGCTTCAGAAAAACTTTTTTCATGATCATAAAAAGTTGAGAAAAGTGGATTTCATAAAACCTAGCTTGGTTAAGCTTATGCTAAAAGCACTATGAAGTATGATATTTAAAAATTGTCTATTAAAGATAATCGCTATAAAAGCTCTATAGTGTTGAGATGTATTATTTGATGCACTAACCAAAACGATCAGCAAATTTTTTCTGCTATAAGAAGAGATGAGGGGGCTATTCACAGGCTTTCTTTAAAAGAGACTTTTCCTTAAGGGGTACCAAAGCTCATTTTGCTACGATGGTCATGAATGCTATAACGTTAAAGCCATAGAGTCCCATCATCTTTACGCTTACGAAGGAGTAAGCCGATACCTTTACGCTTAATAAAAGAGCAAGCCCATCACACACTTTGCCAGCTCCCAATGTTTGTGACAAGCCCTTGGCACTTGAGGCAGTTCATGAGAGGAATTCTCAGGCTTTTCTTATATAACTTTTCTCCACACGCCAGCCCTGCTTGTAACGTGCAAGAAAATTTTTAATTGATTCAACATAAAACAAGTTTGAAATGAGAGAATCCTACGATATTAGGGACTCTCATTCAACATGGAAAACAAAGAATTATCTTTATAAATCAATATACTTTATGGAATTAGAGGGATAAGCATTGTCAAAATGGTTTGCCTAAAAACGGTACATGGACATATAAATGAATCCTTACAGGGTGGTGTTAAGCTAATGGATTGAAGAAACAGGAGGATAAACATAGAAAAGGTATGAAGAGAGAGTTTCTTTTATCATTATCTTTTCCAATGTAGTCTTCTTTTTATTATCTAAAAATACACTTTGCTTAGCTTTATAGACAAATTCGATAATGAATATGCCGCGTGACTCGTGTAAATAGGAGGGAAGGAGATCATTGAGGAGAAAAGAAAAAAGTTTCAGGGGATAAGAATAGTAGCTTACATAGATTAAAAAGGCAGTATGTATACTGCCTTTTTTGTTAAATTGAATAGAATGAATAGGCTATTTACAGCCTTTCCTTAAAACTGATAGCGTATCCCTCCTGAAAAGTTTGTTCCGGATATACCAGTTTTTTGCAGCTTTTTTCGATAGTTTATATCACCATGGAGGGCTAAACTGCGAGACAATTTTGCATTGATGCCAAGCCCACCTTCAATAGAAGATCCTGTAGGATCAAGGGGAAAGGTGTCGCCAATCTGTACTTTACCATCATCACCAAAAGTTTTGAGAAAGTTCACTTTTCCATACAGAGAAATGACACGGTTCTTTTCTGTGGAGGTAGTAGTTTTTGTCAAACGTCCACCAATGCGTACTAACCATTGATAAGGTTTACCGATATCAACTTTAAGATTATCAGCATTAGAAAAGGCATTAAAGATTAGACGCTGGTAAACAAGTTGTGCCTGGGGTTCAAACGTGAGGGCTTTAATACCCGTTGTGAATTTTTGACCTATTGTTGTTGAGGCAATTAACATTTTTATATCATCGATTTTAGTGGTACTGTTAGCGATGGCTGTAGAGATATTTCCTTTCCAGATCCCATAAGAGAAGAGTGTATCCATATAGAAATCGCTATTATGCTCTATACCGCTGTAGGCTGTGACTGCCCATTTGTTAAGCGTACTCTTGTCTGCATCTTCTATATTTTGGGGGGTGAGGGATAATTGAGCATAGGTTCCGGTAAGACCCCAATATAGGATTGTATTTTGGCTCTTTTGTGCAGAAGCTGTAAAACCTGCTTGTGTAGCAGCATAGCGAATGTTTGTGTTATAGCCATATTGTTGTGACGATAGGGTTGCGATACTTCCATAGGAAGAGAGAAAGAATCCATTTTTTTTGACGTTATCTTCGATCCCTATAGCTGTTGTTCTCAGATCAGCTAACAGAGTACTTTGTTGAGCCATATCGATAAAACCAGCGTAGAAGAGAGCATTAGGTACGGCCAAATAGCTCGCTACTTGTGGTAAAATAAATTTCTGCAAACGGAAATCCCAGAAATTATCATTTTCTCCCAACAGGTTTAGTGTTTCATTTGCAGCACCATAGCTGGATGTTGGTCCATAAGCGGTAAGCCTATATTTATAAGGTGAACCAGTTGCTTGGATATAACCATTGGCTAATTTGAAGGAATTTTCATCTGCTTTCCCGGAAACTTGAATGAGCGAAACTCCACTGGTATTAGAAGAAGGGTGAAAAGCTTCTGTTATATTATTGCTATCTTTGAAATCACTCATAACATAAACTGTTGTTGTACCTAAGACATCCCCTTGGATCAGAAGTCGATCATTTTTTTGATCGATTATATCAGAGCTCTCAACAGATCCAACATTAAAAGAAATCTTTGCGTCACCAGAAGCATTGTAGACTGCTTGCGTGTCTGGTTTCCCAGAACCTATATGCAATGTATGATAATGGTTTTCTGTCGGCTGTTGAAAAACAATGGAACTATTGTCGAGATTAAGTATAGAAACATCAGAATGAGATCTTTGGGCAATATCAAGTAACTTGCCCGCATCATCTTTTTCTTTTGTGCTAGTGTTTACGAACCATGTTGTATCGTTTTTGAGGTCGAAAGTTGTTCTGCTGTTTCCGTCATTTCTTACTCCCCCCTGTAAGAGAGAGTTTTCTGCGGTGAGTGTAAAGATTTGATCAGGTTTTGGCGTATCATGAGTTATACCCACGAATAACCTGTCGGCACTGATTTTTGAATCTTTGAGGTTGAATTTACCATTTGATGAATTGTTGGCAACAATACCCGTTCCATCTTCGACAAAAAGGTTTGTATTGGTCAGGTTGATTCTTGAAGTCTGATCGTTTTTGGAGTCATCAATGCTTATCCCATTGCACTGTGCTTTCGCAGAAATATCTGTGACATCAATATATCCGCCATCTTTTAAGACAAATGCAGCTTCTTTTGCTTTTACAGTTCCTCCAGTCATTGTGATTTTAGATTGTTCACCATCTGCATGAAGCCCATTATTTTCAGATGTTACTATAACATTATCATTTAAAGTAATTGTGCTGCCTTGCTTGGCTTGTACCTCACCGCCAAAGGAACCGCCGTCCGTTACCGTTATTTGGGAATTATCATTAGCCAAGAGAGCCTTTTGTGCGTTCTTAACGGTGATATTTTTTAAAGTAACCGTGCTTTCCTTATCAGCACTTACACCTGTGGTTATCGGTTTATCATCGCTGCTGCTTGTTATCACGACATTTTCTAACTTGTTGTTGTCACTCTTGCTGTTTTCAAAAGAAGCCCCTGTCTCGGAAACAGTGATAGATCCTCCTGTCATTTGGATGATACCATTGTCTTTTGCCTCAAGTCCGATTGCAGCTTCTTTAATTTTTGTATTGCCATGCAATTCAATTGTACTGTTGGGGCCGTTAGCCCATGCACCTTTTCCATTGCCATCTGCCATTAGAGTGGTATCTATGCCATCAATATATCCACTATTTGCTGCAACTAATGCATTTTTTTCCCAGTTACAGTTCCCCCAATCATCGTGATTTTGGATTGTGCACCATTTGCATTGAGGCCATATTCATCAGAGGACACTGTAACATTGTTCTTTAAAGTAATTGTAGAGCCTGTACCAGCGTATATTCCATGCTCTTTTGCATTAAAGTATCCTCCTGATACCGTTGTTTGAGAATTATCCAACGCTTCTATACCCACTTTTGCTTGAGTAACTGTTACGTTTTCCAAGATGACTTTACTTTCCTTATAAAGAGCTATTCCTTTTTCCATTAAGTCATCTTTACTGCTCGTTATTGTCACATTTTTCAGCTTGTTTTTATCACTTTTGCTATCTTCGAGAAATAAGCCTACTGTAGGAGCAACAATACCTACTGCATTCATTTTTATTATACCACCGTCTGTTGCCATCACACCGATTTCTTTAGCCTTAATCGTTGATTCTGATAAGTCAAGAAAGCTATTAGGTTCGATAATGCGTACAGTGCTCAACCAGTCGTCCTCCATGTTTTTGCTGTCGTGAATTATTGCTAAATTTTTTCCAATTATTCCACTACCTTTTATCACTATTATACCGCCAACAGTGAAGTTGGATGCTTCCTCAGTTATTCCATGAAAATTCATTAAGATTTTTTCGGCTTTTACATTAGTATGAGCATTAAACAGCGCGATTGTCGCAACAGCTGTACAGGATAGTAAAAATTTTTTAGACATGAAGATTTTCCTTAACTTATAAGCCTCCGCATATTCTCTCCCCGCTTATAAAAAGGATAAAGAACACACAATTTTCATCGGGAGGTTATATTATTTTAACTTTTATATAAAGTATTTATATAATTTTATAATTTATTTATTTTTACATTTATATAGTAAAATTATTATTTACTTGTATTCTATAATAAATTTTTATTAAATGGTTTTTTATTTTGTAAATAACTATGTAATTTATAATTTATAAAACAAATTATTAAATATAAACTATTATAATTTCAATCACATAATGAATTTAATATTTTTTCTGTATATCTAAAATATATTTATGTATATACTTAAATAATACTTATTATGATTGATAAAGCTTTAGCTCTTCTTTATGATTTCCTGAGCATTTTAGATAAATTGAGTACAAAGCATTGTGTTATGTTTGTTATGCCTGATTGGATTTTCTGCGCAAAAAGGTATTTTGCAGCAGATCTTCTTCCGTAAAGAGGTGAAGGGAATTCCTTTAAAGAAAAGCTAGTACATCTACTGCATGAAGAAGAAAGAGGTTTCTTTAAGGAATAAAAAGGACTTTAGCAGAAAAGAAAAGCAGGGTTTATTTACAAGAGGTAATATCAACAAAAGGGCTACATAATATTATAGAAAATTAAAAAAGCTGCACAATACAGAGTTGTGCAACCTTTCTGTGCAAACGAACGGGAAAGCAACGCTCGCTTTTTTTTCAGTCTCATACGCTTGTACATGTGCTTTCCTTCTCATGTAGGGTACAGGCTGCTCTGCTTAAAATAAGAGGTTCCGAGAAGAATTTCCTTTCCTTAAAACTGATAGCGTATACCACCTGAAAAGCTTGCACCACTTATACCAGTTTTCTGAAGCTTTTGTTGATAGCTTACATCACCATGAAGGGAGAAATTGTGGGAGAGTTGTGCATTGATGCCAACGCCGCCTTCAATTGCAGGTCCCATAGGATCAAGGTCAAAATCTCTGCCAATATGAATGGTACTATCATCACCAAAAGTTTTGATCAAGTTTACTTTTCCATAGAAAGACATAGGACGGCTGTTTTCAGTGGAAATGGTTTTGGTCAAACGTCCACCAATGCGTACTAACCATTGAGAAGGATTTTTCATATCAACGGTAAAATTATCAGCATCTTCAATGGTATTAAACATCAAATGTTGATAGGCAACTTGTGCTTGTGGCTCAAAGGTTAAGCCTTCCATTCCGGTTACAAACTCTTTGCCAACAGTGGTGGAGATACTCAACATTTTGGCATCGTTCAACTTTGCGGTATTGCCTCTGATGGCATTGGCGATATGCCCTTTTAGGATACCATAGGACAAGAGTGCATCGATGTAGAAACCACTGTTATGCTGTATACTGCCATAGGCTGTAATGGCCCATTTATCCAGCGTGTTCTTTCCTGCATCTTTCATGTCCTTTGGTGTGAACGACAGCTGCCCATAGGTGCCTACAAGACCGAAATGTGTTGTGGTATTTTGTCCTTCTAATGCCGCGAATGTGACTCCGGCTTGTAGAGCAGCATAGCGGATATCAGCACCATAACCATATTTGAGAGGACCACGCTCAGAAGATAAAGTTCCTGTGCTTCCATAGGTGTAAAGGAAGAAACCAGTTTGTTTCTCCTCTTCTTTTCCTAAGACGGATGTTCTGATATTGGCTAAAAGCGCGTTTTGTTTAGCCATATCGGTTAATCCACTGTAAAAGAGAGCATTTGGCATGACCAAATAGCTTGCTGTTTGTGCTACAGGGGCGATCACACTTGGACTAGAGCCAGAACCCGCTTCAAGAATTTCAGGTTGTAAACGGAAATCCCAGAAATTTTCATTCTTTTCATCAAACAGGTTTTGTGCAACATCGGCTTGTCCATGGCTTGACTCTGGTCCATAGGCACGTAGTGTATACATATCCGGTAAGCCATCTCTTGTGGTATAGCCATTTACGAGTTTGAAAGAGTTTTCTTCTGCTTTTCCAGAAACTTGAATGAGTGAAAGACCACGGATATTGGCAGCAGCAGAGGTATTTGCTTTGATATTGTTCTCTTCTGAGCGCCTCGTAACATAAACTGATGTGGTTCCAGAGATATCTCCATGGATCAAAAGTCTATCGGTTTTTTGGTCCTCTATTGCAGCACCATCACTCCATTCAGCATTGAAGTAAATCTTCGCATCATCCGTTGCATTGTAGACTTCTTGCGTGTCTGGTTTACCAGAACCTATATGCAATGTTTGGTAGTGATCTTCTGTTGGTTTCTCAAAAACAATGGAGCTGTTGTTGAGGTTTAGCACAGAAACATCAGAACGAGATCTTTGAGCGATATCAAGTAGATTGCCATCATCATCTTTTTCGTTTGTGCTGATTTTCAACGTCCATGTTGTCTTGTTTTTTAGATCAAAGTGTACATTTCTGTCTTTAGCAATATTCGCTCTGCCCTCTAAAGTAGACTGATCAGCGCTTAATGTAAAAGTGCCGTTGGAGATCGCCTTAACATCTTTACCATCCCACCACTCTTTATCTTTCCATGACATTTTGTCCCAAAAAATGCCATCTCCTAATAATACGTCAGCATGAATTTTTGAATCTTTAAGATTGAGCGTACCGATTGACAATTCTTGAGTATCTTCAATGTTATCGTTAGTGAGAGCCCCAACGAGAACTCCTGTACCATTTTCAACGTGAATATCTGCATTGGTTAAATTAATTTCACTACTTGGATGTTTTTTTGAATCATCTGATTCATCGAGTTTGGTACCAAAGAGATCTAAGAACTGTACGCCGCTAACTCCTGCTGTTAAAGAAACATCTGTGAGATCAATATGTCCACCATATGCTACGACTAGTGCAATTTTTTTTGCTTCTATTTGGTTTTCTATGGCATTCTGTGCTGCTTCAATATCATCATTAATCATCTTAATTGTGCTATTATTTCCTGCGGTAAGAGCAACATCAAAATTTTGAATGGTTGTTTTACCATTTAATTCGATAGCACTATCAGGCTCCGCAACGTTTACACCAACGGTTATTTTTTTACTTTCACCACCGGTTATTGTTAAATCTCCGCTAATGATTTTACTCCCACCATCTGCATAAAAACCTTCATCAACATTTTTAATAGATGTTTTGCCCGTTAACGTAATTTCACTCCCTGCGTCCGTTGTCCATACACCAGAGCGGCTTTTGTCGGTGTCTTGATCAATTGTTTCACCACCGACTACGGTTAAATTTTCACTGGTAATTTTACCACCATTAACTGCTCCAAGACCGTTCAAAGTATTGTTAATTGTTGTATCGCCATGCAATTCAATTGTGCTATCAGGACCAAAGGACTCTACACCGGTTCCTTTGCCATCTGTTGTTAAAGCAACATTCGTGGCATCAATTTGTCCACCTTTTTCTGCAAATAATGCAGTTTGTGTATTCCCTATTGTTGTTACTTTTCCTCCTGCCATTGTGATCTTAGATCCTGAACCATCTGCACGGAGTCCATTACCACTAGATGATGCGACTGTAACATTGTTGTTTAAAGCAATGGTGCTGCCACTCTCTGCGTTAATCCCTATATCGTTTCCAACAAATGATCCTCCTGATATTTTGATTTTAGAATGATCCATTGCATATACGCCGAATTTTGCATTTGTAATGTGTACATTTTTTAAAGTGACATTGCTTGCTTGGGAATTTAATCCTGTAAACACCACTGTTTCATCTTTTTGACTGCTCGATATTGTCACATCTTCCAACTTATTTTCATTGTTTTTACTGTCATAAAAGGTAGCACCAACTGTAGAAGTTGTAATAGTTCCTCCGGTCATTTTAATTATAGCATTTTTTTCTGCATAAAGCCCAAGAAAAGCATGATCAATTTCTGTTCCGTGCAATTCGATCATACTATTAGGTCCGCTGGCATTTGCACCAGCTCCACCACCTGTGGCTACTGAGAGAGAAACATCTGTAACATTAATATGTCCACCGTTTTCAGCAGTTAATGCTGCATAAATTCCTCCTTTAACTTTTCCTTTCGTCATTTTGATGGTGCCATTGTCTTTTGCCCGGAGCCCAGTGTTATCAGATGATGTAATTTTAGAATCATTTATAGTGATTGTGCTGCCGTTTTGCGCAAATATTGTTGCTTGTTTTGAATCAAATGAACCTCCAGAGACTGTTATTGTGGAGTTATTATTTGCAAATATGCCTGTTGTCGCTTTAGTGACGGTTACATTGTTTAAAGACACAGTGCTTTTTTCGGCACTTATTCCTTTATCTATCAAGGCGTCATCTTTGCTGCTCGATATTTTTACATTTTCCAGCGTGTTTTTATTTTCATCACTTCCGCTAGCGTTGAAAAGAGCACCTATTTGAGAGGCAGTAATGGAACCATCAGTCATCTTGACTGTAGCTGCATTTTGTATATCAAGGCCGTTTACAACTTTTTCAATGGTTGTGGTGCCTTTTAGTGTAATGACGCTGTCAGCGCCATCGGCTTTTGCGCCAGTTCCTTTGTCATCTGTGGTTGTTAAAGCAACATCTGTGGCATCAATCTGTCCACCTTTTTCTGCAAATAATGCAGCTTGTTTTCCACTTACAGCACCTTTTGTCTTCGTGATTTGGGCTTTTGGACCTTCTGCATGAAGTCCATAACCATCAGATGATGTAACTGCAGCTTTTTCGTCTAAAGTAATGGCGCTGCCTTCTTTAGCATATACCCCATCAGTTTTT
>NZ_JBHIPW010000033.1:0-27341 GCF_042196265.1 Bartonella sp. AP1QHHD | reverse complement strand
TTATCGATCCTGATTCAGAAAATAGAAAGCAGAGCATCAATGCAAAAGCAACAACTTATACATGTATGATTCAAGCAGGATGCCGTTATAAAGGGGGAGGGAGTCCGTGTTATACTTTTAAAGAGGAAAACCTCCCCATTTGTCAGCCTGGTGCTGTCATCCCACAGAGAAGTGTCGAAAAGCGCTTAAACAGCCCTTTTTGTAGAAGGTATAAAAACGCGGATGAATGCCAGCCTTAAGTGATGATCAACAATCTGCCATCCTTGCCTTCACTTGGAATGGCGGGATTGTTTTCTCAACCAATCATCTCAATATTGTATGTAAAGCAATATGGCGTAGAATGTACTTAGTAATCCTATAACCAGGTTGCGATACAGGACGGTTTTTGTTATCATCCAAGTTGATGAGTTTGAGAAAGCCTTGTCCGTTCTTACGTGACAAGGTTTTCTTTTTATGCCGCGTCGTTATAACGTTGCTGTTTTGCTTGCTCAATGACATTGATAAGATCTGATTGTAACCAACGCGATAAAAAACCAAATTTTAAAGGTTTTGGCAAAGAGCCATTGGTTACATGACGGCGGAAAGTTGAGACACTCATATGAAGCAATTTTGCACTTTCACGGTCTGTTAAAAGAATATCATTTTCTGTCATTCTAAAATCCTTTCACTATAAAAACAAAAACAAATCATAATCATTTATTAACCACATTTTGGTTCATTTTTGAAGGTATTTTATTTATAGAAAACAATATTTTATCATATAATTTCTGATGTGATAGTTCATGACTCTTATTGAGAAAGAATGAGGGAAAATAGAGCTAATGTAGTTTGACACTAGGTTTTATACTAAGTGGGAAAAGGTGGGATTAGGTAGGAATACGTGATAATTTGTTGTTTTTATGTATAAAATTTAGCATAAAATGCGCGTTTTGTCAAAATAGATTTTGACACCTAAAATTGTAAAAAAGAGCTAAAAAGAGCGAAAATCAGAAAAAAGTGCGTTTTCATGGTAAAAATGAGAGAAGGCTTTGAAAGGTCTTTGAAAACCCTGTGAAAAATTTTGAAAAGTCTGTGAAAGCCCAGAAAACCGCCTTTGAAGACCCTGTGAAAAAAATCACTCCAAAAGTTCAATTGACTCCAAAATCAGCCAAAAATAACCAAAAAAGCAAAAAAGATTTCCATATATAAGTGGAAATCTCTAAAAATTGAGTAAAAAGTATTGTTTATCAATAATTTATATAAATTTTTTAATGTAAAAAGATTTCCACTTTCATTTTTCATATTAAAGAGGCATTAAGCTATATCTTATGTAGTTTCTAGATGTACTCTTTCAGCTTCTATTTGACGCTTTAAATGAATTTTAAGAAGAGGGAAAGTCGCTTCGACCTCTTCCATGTCGTTGATGTCTTGAACAAGCTCTTGCAGTTTTCTATAAAGTTCCGCCGCGAGTTCCGCTATATCTTCAGGGGGGAGTTTTATTTTAGCATCGCGATAGGTTGTATAAGCTATGCGACCAAGCTTTTTCATGAGTCCAGCAGGAATGGTAGGCGGAGAGATATTGAAAGACCGAGCCATCATCATGTCTATAAACATTGCATCTTCACCGGTCAAAAGCCAATTCAGGTTTACTCCAAATTTTTCTTTATATGCTGATAAAACCGTTGCATCTGGAGTTCTATCACCGCGTTCGTAATTTCCAAGCCCTTGAATACTGATACCAATTTTAAGTGAAAATATATCACGAGATAAGCCCACAAGCTTTCTAACTTCTGTGAGTCGTTTTGCTAATGCAGTTTTGGGCTCATTTTTTTGTCGTCTCATATTATAAATGTTTACAAATGGGGTTGACTAATATCCCATTTGTAGATATGCCTCATATTAGAGCCCGATACGAAGGGCGTTTATTATACATTTAACCCCACAAAAAACGGATGGTTTGAGCATCCGTTTTAAGCAGGAGCGAAAGTTATGACAACCACACAAACATGCATCCAAGTATGGGATCGCCATAGTATTTTAGCCGAGCTACGCCGCCGTAACATGACCTTGGCGGAGCTCGCGAAAGCTTATCAACTATCGTCATCCAGTGTTCAACACATTTGGACACGGTCTAACGAGAAAGCCGAACGCGCTATTGCCGATTTTATCGGTTTGCCCGTCGAGCAGGTTTTTAGCGACCGCTACCCCAAAAGTCGCCGTCGTATTTTTAAAGCAGCAAAACATGCCAATACAGATTCGGTAACACAGGCCGCATTGCGCGGTAATGCTGCTTGAACTTCGTTACACGGCTTTGCGTTTTTGCGCATTTGCCATGAATTTAAATACCATAAGATAAAAAGGTTTATCAATGTCTAAAGATCAGTACGAAATAGGCAAGATAAATTGCATAGAGTTGCATCATAGAACAGCCGTTTGGATGGCTTGGTTCTGGCGATTAGATGGTGGTCATATTGTTTTTATAGGGGGTGGTTATGGTTGCTGCTTGTAATTTATGGACCCCAGAAGCCAGAAGCGATATCGTTAATCCTTATTCAGAAGTTGAACGTTTACAGGTGATGCTTTCCTGTTCTTTAAAAGCAGTGAGTAGTGGATTTAAGCATCTGCCAATCCGGTATATTATTGACCCACCGCATGGCTTATTTGATGCGGCGTTAGCACGACAGATTGTTATTCATATTTTGCATTATCAGTTTGAGGTGCCACGGCGGCGTATTGTTGCGATACAGGCACGTCAGCGGACTTCTATTTCTCTATCTATGCAAGTGATTAACCGGCGTTTGGAAGAACCCGTTTTTGCGAAAGCTTATCGAAGATGGGCGGGGCGTGCGATGGATTTATTCTTTAAAGAGATCAGAAAGGCGGCAGCGTGATGGCACAGTTTCAAAAGCTTGCTCTTGATGTGATTGTGGTGCCGGAGCGTATACGCCCTGTGGATGATGAGCATGCCAAGGCGCTTGCACAATCAATGGCGCGGGAGGGATTGATGAATCCGATTACGGTGCGCCATACACCTAATGCTAAGGAAGGTAATTACACGCTTATTGCTGGTGCGCATCGGCTTTGTGCTGCTGAGCTTTTGGGCTATAGTGACATTGATGCGGTTGTGGTGCAGGCGGATAAAGAGAATGCTGCGCTTTTAGAAGTGGCTGAAAACCTCTTTCGCAATGAATTGTCTGTTATTGATCGTGCGCTTTTTGTCCAGACTTACCGCGAATTGTGGAAAAAGAAGTATGGGGAGATTCAACGTGGTGGTGACCACGGTAATCAATATACAAAGGACAAAGTGGCAAAGGGTCAAGTTTACCCTTTGCCAAATGATGGTGATTTAAATGGCAAAGTGCAAAGTTTGCACTTTGCCAAACATGTGGCGGACCGCATTGGTTTATCGAAGGAGTCGGTGAAACGTCTCAATCGCATTTCCCAGCATTTACAGCCGGAGTTGCGGTCGGTTTTGCGGGGGACAGCATTGGCGGATAATCAAGCGCAATTGTTGAAATTAGCCAAGATGGAGCCGGTTGCGCAACGGCGGGTGGCAATTGCTTTGCAACAGGTTGAGGGAGATTTACGGCGGGCTGTTGATTTGGTCAATGGCGTTAATACGCCGCCGCAAATTAATGAACAGGAGCGGGTTTTTGCGCAGTTATTATAGGGGTGTGGCAGAGGGCGGATGCGCAGACAAAGGCGCGGTTTTGTGATTATCTTGCAAGAGAACGAGGGGAGGAGCAAGCATGAAGACGCGTGGTTCCCAACAGCTTGATTTTTTCCAAAAGCCGGTTTTCCCCTGCCGCGAACCCGTTGCGCAGATTGATTTAGGGCGGTTTCGCTCACGCATTAAGCGTGCCATGGCTAGGGCTTTGCGTGAATGCCGGCATGAGCGCAGTGTGATTGCGGAGCGTATGGCGCATTATTTAGGGATTGGGTGTTTAAGTAAGGCAAGTTTGGATGCTTATGTTGCGGAAAGTAAGCAGGTTGATATTTCTCTGCCACGGTTTAAGGCATTTGTGCGGGCGACAGAGGCATTTTGGCTCTGGGATGAGGTGGTGAGTGAAGATGGATTGTTGCTGTTGCAGGGGGATGAGGCGCGGTTAGCAGAAATTGCGCGGCTCCAGCAGGAACAGCGGGAGATTGCAGCGCAATTGAAAGCCATGCGCGCAACGCCGGTTCGCATTAAAAGGGGGCAGCCATGAAGGAATGGTTTAGTATTGCCGAATTGGTTGAGGCAGCTTTGCCAGGGTTGCCGAAAACATATAAAAGTCTTGAAAACCACGGACGGGCATATTGGAGAAAAAACTCTGAACTTTCGAGGAAAGTAGGCGGCAAAACGAAGCCGGTTTGGGAGTATCACATTTCCTTATTGCCGGAGGGGGCGCGGGCGGCGTTGTTGGTGCGGTTTGGTGGGGCTGTTGATGTGAAACAAACGCAAGGGGAACAAAAGACAAGCATTTGGGTGCGTTATGAGGGGCTTTCCAAGGCGCATAAAAGGCGCTGTGAAAAGCGTTTGAAGGCACTTTGTTTTTGGGAAGATTTGCTCCATGCCGGTATGGGTGTGCATGATGCGGCAAGTTTGAGTGCGGTGCAATTTGGTGTGAGCCGGATGTCGCTTTTTAATTGGCGGCAGATGGTGGAGGGGTATGAGCGCCCTGATTGGTTGGCAGCCTTAGCGCCTTGTTATGGTGAGGAGAATGTTTCGCAATTTGCGCCGTGTCATGAGGGGGCGTGGGAGGTTTTTTGTTCGGATTATTTGCGCCCCTCTAAACCTGCTTTTTCGGCGTGTTATCGGCGCATGGTTTCTGTTGCGCAGGAGCGGGGTTTTGAGCCCATTCCTTCAGAGCGGGCTTTGCGGCGTCGTTTTAAGGCGCAAGTTTCCAAAGCGGTTGTGGTTTTAGCGCGTGAGGGAGAAGAAAAGGCAAAAAAGCTTTATCCAGCCCAACGGCGTGATCGCTCAAGCTTGCATGCATTGCAAGCAGTGAATATGGACGGGCATAAGCTGGATGTTTTTGTGAATGTTCCTTGGACAGAGAAGCCTGTGCGGCTTTATCTGATAGCGATACAAGATCTTTATTCGGGCAAGATTTTATCGTGGCGCTTGTCAGATGCTGAGACTTGGGAAATTGTTCGTTTGGTGATTGGGGACATGGTGGTAGCTTATGGCATACCAGAGCGCATGACCTTGGATAATGGGCGTGCCTTTACCAGCAAGTGGATTTCTGGAGGTGTGCAAAACCGCTTTCGTTTTAAGATTAAGCCGGATGATCCGCAAGGGCTTTTGACGAGTTTGGGTGTGCAATTGCAATGGACCACTCCTTATAGCGGACAGTCTAAACCGATTGAGCGGGCATGGCGTGATCTGGCAGAAGCGATTTCTAAACATCCCTTTTGTGCGGGGGCTTATACGGGCAATAAACCGGATGCCAAGCCTGAAGATTATGGCAAGCGCGCGATAGGATTTGAAGCGTTTAAAGCCCATGTTGGTGCGCAAATTTGTGCCCATAATGCGCAAGCGGGGCGTAAGGCAGTTAATTGTGCGGGGCGTAGTTTTGATGAGACCTTTGCAGAAAGCTTGCAAGCAGAGGGGACAATAGTTCGGCAAGCAACGGCAGCACAACGGGCTTTATGGCTTTTGACCTCAGAAGCATTGCGTGCGCAAAAGGGTACGGGCGAGATCCATTTTTATGGCAATCGTTATTGGGCGCGGGCGTTGAATGAGCATGCGGGGAAAAAGGTGATTGTACGCTTTGATCCGGATAATTTGCATCAGGATTTACGGGTTTATGATTTGAACAATCGGTTGCTTTGTCTGGCACCATGCCTTTGTGATGTAGGTTTTTACGACCAGCATGCGGCGCGCTTGAATGGGCGTTTGCGTAAAGAATATGTGAAGGCTGTTAAAGCAGAAAAACAGCTAGCGGCAAAGCTTGCGCCTGATCACTTGGCCGATGTTTATGGTCGCCTTGAGAAAAAGGATGAAGCGTTCAAATCGAAGCTTCCGATAAAGCCAAAGGTGAGCCGCTTGATGCCAAACAATGTGGGGAATTTAGCTTTGAAAGCAGACGATGATGAGGCTTTGGGGGAGGAAGAATTTAGTACGCACTTGCATAAAGCTTTGAGAAAGCTTTCCGCCTCTGATGAGGGGCGTGAGGTGATCAAGTTTCCCAAGCAATAGAATAAGGAAATAGGAAAAGAGAGGGGGGATTTATAAGAATTCTCAAAAGGAAGCTGGTTTTGTATCGCGTATCAGCTTGAAGCGTTAACAAAGAAAGGGGGGAGGAATCTTATCCATTTCAAAATCTAATCAATACATGAAGTTTCTAGGTGTCTTTGCCTGATCGGGTAAGATACGTGGAGTTAGCAAGTTCCCTGATGTGTGAGAAAGAGAGGGGATTTGCAAGGTTAGCGGTTTTAGTATCGCGTACGGCTTTAAATGTTCATTCTAAAGACAAAAGATAAGGGGCGGGTGGGAGCCCTTCCCCTTATCAACAGTCTAAAATCAATACGAGAGGGGAATATACATGAAAAACGCGATAAATGCAACGGTCGATAAAAATCCTTGGGCGCGACCTAAAATCCAGCCCAATGGAACAGCACAAAACCGCAACAGTGATGACATTGCTTTATGGAATGAGCTTGTGGATGCGGTAAGAGCTTTGGGGCAAATGAATGATTGGTCGAAAGCAGAGGTGGCGCGGCGCATAGGGATGCCGGATGGGACGTTTTCGCAATGGTATGCGGGCAGTTATGCGGGGCAATTGGGTAAGCAAAATGCGAAGGTTCAACAATGGGTTGAGGTTTTAAAGGAAACGGCGGTTTTTTTGGAGAAGATCCCTGAAAAACCAGCCTTTCAGAGGAATCGAATTGCCAGTGAGATCATTGATACTTTAACACTGGCACAAAGTACGGGGGATATGGTGATGATTACGCTTGATGCGGGCAGTGGTAAGACCGAAACTTGCCGCCATTATCGCTCTACCCGCCCGCATGTTTATCTGGTGACAGCCAGCCCGCATACGCGCAGTGTTCACGGTATTTTGAATGATATGGCAGCAGAATTGGAAGTGGTGGAATATAATCCCACCCGCTTAACGCGTGCCATTGGCAAAAAGTTAGAGCGTGTTGGTGGCGGAACATTGTTGATTGTTGATGAGGCGCAAAATTTAACGGATGAAGCGATTAATCAGTTGCGCCACTTTGTTGATATCAATGGTACGGGGTTGGCTTTGGTTGGCAATGATGAAATCTCGGGGCGGTTGGTTCATCGTCAAAATGGTCCCTCTTATGCGCAAATTAAAAGCCGATTGGCGATGCATTTGAAACGGCGCAAGCCCTATAGTGAGGATATTGCGGCGCGCATTCATGATTGGGGGATTGAAGATGTTGGTGCGATAAAGTTTTTGACGGGAATTGGTTTGAAAGCAGGAGCTTTGCGGCAAATTGACAAAACCATGATGTTGGCACGCATGGCAGCGCTTGGAGATGGGTGTGAGGTGACTTTGAAACATGTCAAAGCGGCATGGAAAAACCGTGACGTGGAGGAATTGGCATGATCTCGATAAGCAATAAGGAATTATCCGATACGCTTGTTGGTCTTTATGATGATTATCAACGGGGTTTTGATATTGGAGAGCCGCTTAAATTGTGTGTTGATTTGGCGTTATCGCTTGAATTGGAACTGAGTATTCACCGCTTAAGCGAAGCCGATGCAGTTTTAGAGGGGCAAGTTGTGGAAGCTTTACGTTGTAGCCAAGCGCTTCATGCCAAGAGTGATGAGGGTGAGAAAGGAACGGTTATTCATATGGATTTTGGAGGAGGAAAATGATGGAACGGAACCCTTATATGGTGAGAGATTGCTTGGTTGCTTTGCGTTCTGCTTTACTTAAGCATGAAATGGAGGGCATTTTTCTGAGTGCGAAAGATGTTCGAGAATTGAATGAGTATTTGCGTCGTTTGGCAGGCTATAACCACGTTTTAAGTCATGAGCTTATGCGGTGTCGTTGGCAATTGAAAGCGGGATGTGCGCCTTCTTCAGGGGATGTTGTGCCATTTCGTCGTTTTCAAAAAACATAAGGAGGAAGTTGGTGATGAATCCACAAATTGAACTTGAAGGTACGCGTTATATGAAGGATGCAAAAGGGGCTTTGGTGCCGGTAAGTTTGATCCGCCCTGCGGATTTGTTAGAGGATGAAACGGTGCGCAAAATTATGGGTTTTGCGAAAGAATTATCGGCAAGGATTGCACGTTTTAACAACCATACGATTGCGGATTTGAGTGATTTTGATAGCTTGCTTGCGCAAGAATATGGTGTGGAGCGGCGTGGCAAAAAGGGCAATTGTACTTACACAAGCTTTGATGGTTTGCAACGTATTAAGGTGCAAGTTCAGGAAAGTGTTGATTTTGGACCGCAATTGCAAATTGCCAAAAGCCTTCTTGATGAGTGTTTGAATGAATGGTCTGCGGATGCACGCCCTGAAATCCGTGCGATTATTACGCGTGCTTTTAATACGGATAAAGAAGGCAAGGTGAATCGGGGCGAGATCTTTATGCTGTTGCGTTTGGATATTGATGATCCACGCTGGAAAGAGGCGATGCGTGCCATTCGTGAAGCGATCCGTGTGACGACATCTAAGGAATATGTGCGTTTTTATGAGCGCGATACATTAGAAAGCGCTTGGCGTGCTGTGACCATTGATCTGGCGAAGACATGAGGGGGGTGAGATGTCTTTAGCTGTCCTTCATATGGGAAAACGCGCGTTAGGTCTTGATGATGAGACCTATCGCGCACTGCTCTATCGCTTAACAGGCAAGCAATCGGCGAAAGATTTGAATTTTTCAGAAAAGCACTTGGTTATCGCTGAAATGAAAGCGTTTGGTTTTAAGCCGAATGGGAAGCGTTTAGAGGGGAAATATGCTAAGAAGCTCCAGGCGCTTTGGATTGCTGGGTGGAATCTTGGCATTATTCGTGATCGTTCAGATAAGGCGTTGCTTGCCTTTGTGAAAAGACAGACAGGGATTGATCATATTCGCTTTTTACGCGATAGCGATGATGCATGCAGAGCTATTGAGGCGTTGAAAGGTTGGTTGCAGCGTGAGGGTGGGGTTGACTGGAGAGGAAAAAACCGCGAAGATTCATGGAGGAAGAAACCAAGCATTTCCATTTTGTGTGCCCAATGGAAGTGTTTGAATCCCGATGCTGTGTTTGATGTGGGAGCTTTTCATCAAAGTGTTATGGCGTTAAGTGGTAAAGCTTTGGGTGAGATGAATGGGGGCGACTTTAGAGAAGTTATGAATGTTTGGGGGCGGAAAATCCGTAAAAGTGTTAAAAGCGAGGGGTAAGCATGTATGCAAGAGGAAATCTATAGCGATTTTCCTGCCTTATTGCGTGAAATAGCTGATGTTGCGGGCAGTGAAGCAGCATGGAATATGATGCGGGCTTTTGGTGGACGAGAAGTTTATATACCCGGGCGTCTTGAGAGTGCGGATTGGTTGATTGAAATTGTTGGGTTTGAAGAAGCGCAGCAATTGATCAACCATTTTTGTTTTAATGGTTCGGGTGTGCGCCTTCTTATCCCCCTTGGCAGAGATGCTGAACGGCGGCAAAAAATGGTGCAAGCGTTGCAAAAAGGCTGGTCGGTGGATGCTGCAGCTGCTGTTTCTGGTATGCATGTGCGTACAGCTTATCGCTTGAAAAAGAAAATTTCTTTGCAAGAACCACAAGGTTTATTATTTCCAGAGTTTTATGAGTATTGAGAGTTTTGACTGACAGTGTCAGGCTTATATTGGGGGTTGGAGATCCGATAAACTGCGAATGAATTTTTATGCATTGAGTGGTTTGTTATGATTTCAATAGATGCTTCTTTTCTTCATCGCCTTGCGCCTAAATTGGCGCATCATGCGCGCCAAGATTTTATTATTGTTGAAATGGCACGCGTGTTGCCTAAAGCTTTATCTTATGGGGCACTCACAACACCGTTGCGTATTGCACATTTTTTAAGCCAATGTGCCCATGAGAGTGATGGCTTTTTTACCCTGCGTGAATATGCCTCAGGGCGCGCTTATGAGGGGCGGCGTGATTTAGGCAATGTCAACCCTGGGGATGGGGTGCACTTTAAGGGGCGTGGTTTGATCCAGTTGACGGGGCGCAATAATTATCGCCGTTTTACGAAGTTTTGGCGCTTAGTCGATGAACAAGCGGTTGATTGTGAGGCATTTCCGCAAGAGCTGGAAAAGTTTCCAGCAGCGCTTTGGTCTGCTGTTTGGTTTTGGCAAATGAAAGGCTTGAATAGGCTGGCTGATCAAGATGATTATCTAGGGATTACCAAGGCGATCAATGGGGGAAGAAATGGACTTGTGCAACGTTTGATTTATTTGAACCGCGCCAAAAAGCTTTTGGGACTTGGAGGCGAGGTAAAGGCATGAAGCCCTCTTATCGTGGTTCTAGGCTCTATTTATGGTGGTCCTTTTGGTTTGCTTGGGGGGTTATTTTTTTGCTTGTTTCTGGTGGTTTGTGGGGGGCTCCGCATATTGTTGATATGGCGAGCATTTCTATTCCTTCGATGGTGGCGATTATTGTTGGCAATCTGGGGGTGCATCGTGGCTTTGGCTCGTTGGATTTTTCTAATAGGAAACATTCCCATAAGCGGCATAGCAGCTCCTATGATGGGGTGGAGATAACGAGGTGGGGAGATAAAAGCAATGTTTAGCCCACTTTCAAAACTGTCTTTTGGTCTGCTTTTTTTGGTCAGTGTGATGTTGGCGGCTTTTGGCTTTATGAAAGCGCAAATTTTAAAAGCGGAAAAGGCGCGTGATTTGTATTGGCAGTTGGAGATTGCCAAGGCTTCAGCACGTGCACTGCTTGTACAAGAGCGACAAAGACAAGCAGCGTTGGAAGCTGAGCATCAAGCGCAAGGGGTGATTTCGGCTTTGGAACAAAAGCTTGTGAAAATGGAGGAAGTCAATGCAGTATTGCCAACTACTGGCGGTGGCATTGGGCTTGAGCGTGTGCGCTTGCTCAACACACAAGCCGGTGGGTAGCCTTTCTTATCATTTTTTATCGGTTGAGTTGCCGCCTGTTGTTCGCATGGCGTGTGCCCGCCCAGCTTTATTGCCAGAGCGTGCTTTGAATGCGCGCGAAGTGGTGCATTATTGGAGCCGTGATCGTGCTGCTTTATTGATTTGTGAACAGCGCAGAAAAGCTGCGGAGCGGGCGATTTTAGGCAAAAGAGAGGGGACTTTTAAGTGAATTTGGATATCAGTGTTGCCAATGGCTGGTTGTCTTTATTGTTATCGGTTATTGCGATTTGTGGGGTTTTGAGAGCCTATTTTTCTTCAGGTGCGCGGGAAATGCTGAAAGATATCACGGCGCTTAAAGAGCGTGTGCAAAAGTTAGAAACAGAGATGGACTTTTTGCCTGATCGTGATGCGCTGCAAAGATTGGAAGTGAATATGGAGAAATTGAATGGTCGTCTCAACACGCTTTCTGCACAATTACAACCGGTGGCAGCCATTGGTGAGCGCTTGCAAGAGTTTTTGTTGGAGAATGCCAAGAAATGAAAGCAGATATGGATAAAATCATCCGTGAAGAAGCGCGGTTGATTATTTTAAAAGGGCTTGCTTGTGAGCGCAGCGAAACTTTATCGAGTGCGATGATTGAGCGGCTTTTATACAGTTATGGCATCAGGCGCGATCGCGATTTTGTGCATAATGAATTGGCATGGATGGAAGATCAAGGTGCTGTCACATTAAAACAGGTGGGTTCAGTTTTTCTTGCAGCGTTAACAGAACGGGGAGCGCGTCATTTAGACCGGAGCTTTTCCATTGAGGGGATTAAGCGGCCTAAACGTTCATCAATAAAAGACGAGGTGAAGGATGCGCAAGGTCGGGCGTGGACGTTTAACGGCGATTGATTTATTGCCGCAAGCTTGTGATCAAATTATTGCTGCTGCTGCTGAGGCTTTAAATGGGCGTGAGAAGACGCAAATGGCTATTTATGGTGAGTTTAAAGCGGCTTTGAAGGCTTTACGAAAGGAAACGGGTCTCAGCTTTTCTATTCCCTCTTTTTCCAGTTTTAATCGTTATTCTTTGCGGCTAGCCGTGATGTCAAGGCGCCTAGAACAGACAAGAGAAATTGCAGCAAGTCTTTCCAAGCGTTTTGATGCCAAAGCTTCTGATAATATCACTCTTTTGACGGCGGCAGCGATTAAGGAGTTGATTTTTTCAACGTTGAGCAGTGGGAAAAACCTTTCGCCAAAAGCAGCACAAGAATTAGCCAATGCGCTCAAAGGGGTTTTGGCGGCTGAACATTTATCGACCACCAGACGGCAAAGATTAGAGAAGGATTTTACCACTAAAGCAAGTAAAGCGGTTGATGTGGCAGCAGCAGCGGCGGGGCTCTCAGAAGAAACAGCGCGGGCTATACGTGCGCAGGTGTTGGGGGTTAAAAATGGCTGAACAGCCCTTTTCAAAAAGTCATGTCTTTGATCATCAAAGTGGCTTTGATATTTGGCAGAAAAGTACTTTTCCCAAAGAGAGTGATCCCTTAGCGGAAGGCGTTTTGATGGCGCATCAACGGGCATGGATTGAAGATAAGTCCCCGTTAAAACTGGTTGAAAAGGGTCGGCGGACCGGCATTACTTTTGCAGAAGCTTTGGATGATACACTGATTGCGGCGGCGGCACGTGAAGCGAGGGGCGATAATGTTTTTTATATTGGTGACACCAAAGACAAGGGGCGGGAATTTATTGGCTATGTGAGCAATTTTGCTTCGGCAATTACGAGCCATAGTGGGGATGTTGAGGAATTTTTATTCTCTGATCAAAGGGCGGATGGTTCAACAAAATATATCTCTGCTTATCGGGTGCGTTTTGCTTCGGGGTTTCGGGTTGAGGCGCTTTCTAGCCGCCCTGAAAATATTCGCGGACTACAGGGCATTGTGGTGATTGACGAGGCGGCGTTTCATCAAGATGTGCGCTCTGTTTTGGATGCTGTCAATGCTTTGCTCATTTGGGGAGGCAAGATCCGTGTGATCTCCACCCATAATGGTGTGCTCAATCCTTTCAATGAACTGATCCGTGAGGCGAAAGCAGGTAAGGTTCCTTTTTCTGTGCATTGTTACCCCTTTGGTGTTGCTGTTAAAAATGGCTTGTTTAAACGGGTTTGTGCCATGAAGGGGGAGGTGTGGAGTTTAGCATCTGAGCAACAATGGGAAGAGCAAATTCGTGCCTCTTATGGGGTGCGTTTGGCTGCTATGCGCCAAGAATTAGATGCCATACCAGCTGATCAAGAAGGGGCTGCTTTAACACGTTTGCAGATTGAAAATTGTTGTGCTCTGGGTATTGCGGTGTTGCGTTTTGCTTGTGTGGATGATTTTAAAAATCAATCGGAACATCAACGAAGTGTTGCTGCTTTTGCTTGGTGTGAGAAACATATAAAACCTCTTCATATTGGGCTTGACCGGCGGCGCCAACATGTTTTTGGTGTTGATTTTGCCAGATCGGGCGATGCGACATCGATTGTGGTGATGGAGGTGGGACAAGATTTGGTGCGCCGTGTCCGGTTTATGGTGGAATTGCGCAATACGCCGTTTGATCAACAAAGAGAGATTTTATTTTATGGGGTGAATGGTTTGCCGCGTTTGATGGGCGGCGCGTTAGATGCGCGGGGCAATGGGGCTTATTTAGCCGAAAAAGCGGCGCAACGTTATGGAGCTCTTGTGAAGGAAGTGCCCTTGTCACAAAGTTGGTATGGCAAGGAAATGCCGGCTTATTTGGAAGCTTTTGGGGATGGGACGATTGTTTTGCCGCGCGATAGTGACATTGTTGCCGATCATCAAGCGCTTGCTTATGTCAATGGCATTGTGAAAATTCCAGACAATCATCGTTTTAAAGGCAGTGATGGTTTTATGCGCCATGGTGATAGCGCGATTGCTTGCGCTTTGGCTTATTTTGCCAGCCGCCAAACTCCTGAAATTTATGATTATACACCTGTGAGAGAGGCTTATCGTTTTGATGAAAGCTCGCTCTTTTCAACGCCTTTTTTTTCAACAATGCGATCAAAGATTTATTGATGGGATGATGAGATGGTAAAACTTTTAGATCAGTGGGGCAGGGCGCTTAATATCAAAGGGTTGGAGAGAGAAGTCGCAAGCCCTACCGTTGGCGGTGTTCGTGATGTGTGGTCACAAACCATTGTCAGTGGTCTGACCCCTGCGCAACTTGCTGATATTTTACAACAGGCAGCAGAGGGTCATCCAGAGCAGTTTTTCCAACTTGCCGATGATATGGAAGAGCGTGATTTGCATTATCGTGCTGTGCTTGGCATGCGTAAAAATGCTCTTACAGGGGTGGAGCCTGGAGTGATTGCCGCAAGCAGCAGTGCACAGGACAAAAAGATAGCAGATGCGGTGCGGGAAGTGATTAGTGCACCTACCTTTGTTGATGATTATGTCACGGATTTGTTAGATGCTTTGGGAAAAGGCTATGCGGTTGTTGAAACTTTGTGGGACAAGAGTGCCAAGGAATGGTGGCCGGTTGCTTGGAAATGGCGTGACCAGCGGTTTTTTCAATTGGATCGACGGGATGGTTTTCATTTGCGTTTAAAAGAAGAGGGCTCTTTGCATGGAAGTGAATTGCCTGCTTATAAATTTTGCATTCATCGCCCAAAGTTAAAAAGCGGTTTGCCTATTCGCACGGGGCTTGCACGGCTTGCGGCTTGGGCATTTTTGTTTAAGTCTTATACCTTGAAAGATTGGATGGCTTTCTTAGAAGTTTACGGTATGCCTTTGCGTGTGGGCAAATATGGGGCGAGCTCTTCTCATGAGGAACGACGGGTTCTCATTCAAGCGGTGCGTGATTTATCCAGTGATGCGGCAGCGATTATTCCCAAAGAAATGGAGATTGAATTTATTGAAGCGGCAGGGGGCAGTGGCAATGCGGTTTTTGGTGTCAAGGCGGAATATTTAGATCGGCAGATTTCAAAGGGTGTGTTGGGACAAACGATGACGACGGATGATGGTTCGTCCTTTTCGCAAGCGCGCATTCATGAAAATGTGCGTCATGATATTGCCAGAGCTGATGCACGGCAATTGGCATTGACAGCCAATCGTGATTTGATTGTGCCTTTTGTTGAGATTAATTTTGGGCGCCAAGAGCGCTACCCCCTTGTCTATTGGCCGATTTCGGAAAATGAAGATATTAAAGCGATTAGTGATGCGCTGGAAAAACTTGTGCCTTTAGGTTTGCGTGTTGGGGCGCAAGAAGTGCGCAATAAGATTGGTTTTTCGCAACCAAAAAAGGAAGAGGATGTTTTAAAGGCTCCTGATAATGCGCTTGATGATGAGAGGGGAGAAAAGGCTCATGTTTGTGCTGATTGTGGAGGTGTTTTTGATGTTTCTGTGACAAGAGAGAGCAAGGGTGCAAAAGAGAAGGGTGGGAAATATCACGACGAATTGGACCGGCTTTCACAAGAAGCTTTAAGTGACTGGGAAGAGGACTTAGAACCCCTTTTAGAGCCTTTTAAAAAGCTTGTAAGAGAAGCAACAAGTTATGAGGATATCCTAAAAGGCTTAGATGAATTATTGGGTGAGATGGATCATCATGCATTAGCAGCGCGCTTGGCAAAAGTACAAATGATTGCACGTGGGCTTGGGTATCATGGATGAGGAACTTTTTAAAACCGCCCCTAAAGAGGTCACCCGTTATTTTGAAGCCAAGGCACTTGTTCCAAGCTTTGATTGGCGTGATATAGCACCAGAAGAACATACCTTTTCCTTTACGGTGGCAAAATCGCTAGGCTATGATATTTTGGAGGATTTTAAGCGAGCGGTTGGAGAAGCCATAAAGCATCAAGTTCCTTTTCAAGATTTTCAAAAAAATTTGATGCCGATTTTACAGGAAAAGGGTTGGTGGGGTAAAAAGACCAGCATTGACCCCAAAACTGGTGAAAAGAGCGTGGTACAATTGGGCAGCCCACGGCGTTTAGAAACGGTCTATTGGGCCAATACCATGAGTGCGCATGCGGCAGGTGAGTGGGAGCGCACACAAAATAATAAAGAATTTTTGCCCTATCTCACCTATGCTTTGTCAAGTTCAGAACATAAGCGTTTAGAACATGAAAGTTGGGTGGGGTTTACCGCACCTGTTGATGATCCGGTTTGGGATTGGCTTTATCCGCCCAATGGTTGGCGGTGTAAATGCAGTGTGCGACAGGTAAGCCGTTATGAAGCAGAAGATTTAGGCTATGAAGAGGGGGCAGAGCCACTTCATGTTGAAAAGCAGGTTTGGCACAATAAACGGACGGGGAAAGTTGAGAAGATACCAAAGGGGATTGATCCTGGTTGGCATTCTAATCCTGGGAAACATCGGGCGCAAAATTTAAGCAATTTTTTGAGTGATAAAATTTCTGTGATGGGGGACAATGACAAACGCATTGCCATTGAAGATATTGTGGGTTCGCCAATTTTGGAAGCCATGTTTGAAGGACGGATGCCTCGCGGGTTTATACCCATTGCACCGATACCACAAAAGGTGGGTGATGTTTTTGCAGCGGAAAATTCTCTTATTCGCTTATCCGCAGACAGTGTGAAACATATTTTGTTAGAGCATCAAGCGCGTGATCTTCACTTGGATGATTTTCGTGGCGCCATTCAAACACTCATTCGCCCCCATGGAATTATCAGGCGAAAAGGTGTACCGAGCGTTGTGTTTTTGGGTGAAAATGATGGGGTATGGTGGCGCTTAGCGGTCAAATTTGTAGCAAGCAAACAAGAATGGTGGTTGACCTCCATGCATAAAAAAAGCTCTAGAGAAATTGGACGCTTATTGGATGCGGCTGAAAAAAAGGGCGAGAGGTTGTTGTAAAGAAAACACCGGAAAGACCTGCTGGCTTTTGTGAAATGAGAAGGCGTGGAGGGCGGTCAACTCCTCGCAGATCCGGTAAAACCGTCCTGGCAAAACTGGCTCACGCCTTACCTCCAATGATATAATGTTTTTAAGCCAAAAAGCAATCTTTAAAAAAACGGCTTGAGAGGGGCTTTTTTTGTATAAGACGATAAATTGTACCTCTAACTTCACGACGGCGCTCTATCGCCTTTGAAGTGCCTTTGAAAACGATTTTATGGGATGGTTTGGCACGGGGGTTTCTCTCACAAGGAGAATAATAGGGAAAAGAGTGCTTTTTGAGAAATGCTCTTTTGACTGACAGTGTCAGACTTATAGTGGGAGTAAGTTTCATGCATTGTATTGCCAATGACAATTGTAAAGCAATAGGCAATGTATGGAACAGGAATTTCACGAAGATCAAAAAGATGGGGATGCAGAAACATTTCATGCTGCGTTAATAGATCTCTGTCCAGACGTTTTATGCCAAGACATTTCATGTGAAGACGCCACCGTTAGCCAAGCGCCTGAATGGGTAGAGCTTTTGCCCAAAGCGCCCCATGTGAAGGCACGTGATGGACGACAATGGCATTATAACCCGCAAACTATTTTAAAAGCCTTTGCAGCCAATAAAGGACCGCTTGTGATTGATTATGAGCATGGGCAACATCACCGTGCGAGAAATGGTTTAGAAGCACCTGCCAGTGGCTGGATTGAAGAATTAGCAGAGCGGGATGGTGCGATTTGGGGGCGTGTTAAATGGACCGATATGGCCGCTAAAAAGATTGTTGCCCGAGAATATCGCTATCTTTCGCCGGAGTTTCGCCATTCCAAGAAAGGTGAAATTTTAAATTTAGCAGGTGCTGGTTTGGTGAACCGTCCAGCCCTTGTCATGACGGCTTTAAGCCGTGAACAGCCTTCCCCTATAACTTTGACGGAGAAAATGATGGATTTGACAGCCATTGCCAGTGCACTATCGCTGGCAGAAGATGCTAAAGCGGATGAGATTTTAGCAACGCTTAAAGCGCGCGAAAAAGAACGCGCGGAATTAAATTCCCAATTAACAAAGATGCAAGAAGATTTAGCGCTTTTGCAAGAAGAGCAGAAAAATACAGCTATTGAGAGCCTTTTAGACAAGGCCATTGAAGAGGGCAAAATTTTGCCTGCTGCCCGCGAGGAATATCGTGCACTCTGTAGCCTTGAAGGGGGTGTGGAACATTTTAAAAGTTTGGTCGAGAAGTTGCCGGCGCTTGCCGCTAGGAGTCCTTTGGAGACCTCTTGTCTCAAGCAAGAACCAAAGCTTGCGCCAGAAGAGATTGCTGTTGCGGCACGCCATTATAAGGAAGAGCAGAAGCAAAAAGGGTGGGATATCACCATTAGCCAAGCAGTTGATTATATTTGCGAACAAAAGGAGCGCTAATCATGAGTACGATGATTTTAATTAAATCTTTTCGCGCCATAGATGTGATTTCACCTTATTGCATTGTTGCAGCGCGCACTGAGGGAATGGTGGCAACGGCTTCTGGTAAGGGTGATAAATTATTAGGGACTGCTGGGTCATTGAGTGCAAAGGCTGGTGAGATGCTTGATGTTGGCCAATGTGGTTGGGGCGAAGTGGTTTGTGGAGGCAATGTTTCCTTTGGTGATTTTTTGACCTCTGACCCCAAAGGACACGCCATTAAAGCGGAAGCCGCAGATCGCACCATTGGTATTGCCATGAGTGATGGTTCTGCTGGTGATGTTATTTCTTTTAAAATTAATTAATCGAGGCTTATGATGAACAGACCTTTTCCCATTGATCCAACACTCACCGCTATTGCTATTGGTTATCGCAATCCAGCTGGCTCTCTTATTGGCGATAGAGTTTTGCCCCGTGTTTCTGTTTTAAGTGAAGTGTTTAAATATAGTGAATTTCCCTTAGCGGAAAATTTTACCGTGCCTGAACTTGAGATTGGGCGGAAAGGGCGCCCGAATGTGGTGGAATTTTCTGCCTTTGAACGGGAAGCCAGTGTCAAAGATTACGGACTTGATGATCTTATCCCCAATTCAGATATTGAAGCAGCGGCACGCGCACGAGCAGAAAAGCGCTCTCGTTATAACCCCGAAAAGACAGCTGTAGAGGGACTTGCCAATTTGCTAGAATTGGGGCGTGAAGTGCGTGTTGCAGCGCTTGTGCAAAGAAGTGAAAATTATGCACCAGAGCGGGTGATAACACTTAAAGGTGAGAATAAATTTAGCGATTATGAGAAATCTGATCCTTATGCTGTTTTAGATGAGGCCATGGATAAAAGTCTCGTCTATACACCCAACACCATTGTTATGGGCAAAGTTGTTTGGTCAAAACTCAAACGTCATCCCAAAATCATTAAAGCCGTTAAAGGAGGTGGCACTGCTGATGGTTTTGTCACCAAGGCGCAATTTGCTGATCTGATGGAAATACACCCCGATCGTTTACTCATTGGTGAATCGCAAGTGAATTTGGCCCGCAAAGGGCGTTCGGCACAATTGGCACGCGTGTGGGGCAATAAGATTGCACTGCTTTATATTGACCCTACCAAACAACAGGCAGATGGTTCGGTGATCAGTTGGGGTTTTAGCGCCCAGTTGGGCGAACGTTTGTCTGGAGTGATCCAAGATCCAGATATCGGCTTATCAGGCGGCAAACGGGTGCGTGTGGGGGAACGTGTGTGTGAATTGGTTGCCGCAAAAGATGCCGGTGTTTTGTTGCAAGAAGTTGTCTAAGGGAAACTTTTAAACATGGCTTATGCAAGCAAAACATTGATTGAAGAGCTCTGGGGTGATGACTTCTTGGATGATTTGTGTGGGATGGATGAGAACTCTGATCCAGTTTTTTCAGAGCAAGCCATTGCCCGCGCGCTCGAACAGGCAAGTGGTGAGATTGATGTGCATTTGTCTCATCGCTACTCAATCCCCATTGCTGGACAGCCAGCGGCTCTGGGTATGATCTGTGTCAATATTGCTGTTTATAATTTAGCCATACGCCATACGGCACTGACCACGACTATTGAAGATCGTTACAAACAGGCGGTTGAACTCTTGAAACGCATTGCGGAAGGCAAAGCGGGTTTAGGCATAGATGAACCTAAAATTATGAGCGAAGATGGACCGGTTCGTGATGGGGCTTTTTTTCATGCCAAGCCGCGTTTGATGGGAAGATAATATGTCTGTTGCAACCCATATTGAGATTAAAGAGACAGGGCTTGAAGCGGCTTTATCCTTTTTGCAAAAGGGAGCTGATAGCTCGATGGGGACTTTGGCACAAGGGGTTGGGCGTCTCATTCAAGAAAGCACAAGGCGGCGGATTCAAAGTGAAAAAATGTCTGCTCAAGGAGAGAAGTGGAAAAACAATCATGCCCGTACCTCCATTCTTTTTGCCAGTGGGGCGCTTTCACGCTCCATTGATATGAAAGCTTCACCAGAACAGGTGATTGTGGGCTCTGGGTTGGTTTATGCGCGGATTCATCAATTGGGTGGGGTTATTCGCCCGAAAAATGGCAAGACACTGCGCTTTTTTCTTAAAAGCGGCAATGCACACCGCTTTGTTTGTGTGCATCAAGTGACCATGCCCGCACGCCCTTATTTGGGGCTTTCAGAGCACAATAAAGTGGAAATTGTCAAAGCGACAGAAGATTGGCTGGAAAGGGTCTTTTCATGAGTCAAACGATCACACAAGCAGGGCGCATTAATCAGTTTCGTGAAGCGGTGATAAGAAGCCTTAAAGGCGCTTTACCGGATGTGCGTGATTGCGGCTGTCAATTTGGACGTTTTAACTTAGAAGAGCTTGAAACACAGATGCTGGTGGCTCCAGCAATACGGGTTGCGGTGTTAGAAAGCCGTTTGAATCCTGTAGCAAGTGGGCACATGAGTGCGGATCTTCATTTAGGGGCTTTTATTATTACCACAGGTAAAGAGCGTGATGTTTCCAGTTGGCTTTTAGCAGAAGCCATTGCGGTGCTTTGTCATAGCGGGCAATTGTGGGGACTAACGCATTTGAGTGCCCCGCGTGAGGTGCAAATTGAACCGATTATCTCTGCGGCGATTAAGCAGCGTGGTGTATCGATAAGCGTGGTGGAATGGCACCAAGATTTGCATCAGTTGGGACAGGATATTTTTTGTGATGAAGGACAACTCAAAAGTGGTTTGATTTCATGTGATGATGAGGTGTTGCCATGAATGATGCGCATTTGTTGAGTGACACCTTGCGACAAATAATGAAGCGTCTTGATGCGCTTGAACGCTGTCTTGCCAACCAGCACATGATTGGGCGGGTTGTGCAAGTTGATGGCCATAGGGTGCGGGTGAAACTTTCCGAACAGGGTTCCAATGGACAAGCGGTTTTATCGCCTTGGCTACAAGCGCAAGAAGCTTCTGGCGCTCTCTCAAGCAATATGCCCCTCCATGTTGGTGATCCGGTGCGGTTGTTAAACCCCCATGGCGAAATTGGTTCTGCTTCTCTGGTGGTGCGCGATAGCTATAGTGAGGATGCGCCTAATCCCGCACGCTCGCCGCGAGAGCTTGCTCTGTGTTATGCCGGTGGCGCTTTGCGAATGACAAAAGATGAACTTATTCTCTCCCATGGGGAAAACCAAATCCATTTGAGTGAAAAAGGTTTGGTGCTTTCTCATCAATCAACCCGTGTTGAATTAACGGGCAGTGTGCATATTCAAGCAGAAGATTTGCAGCACAATCAAAAATCTGTTGGCGCAAGCCACAAACACGGTGGGGTCAAAATGGGTCCTTCCACAACCTCTTCCCCTCTTTAAAGGAGTTTTATCATGCGTGAGAACACTTATGTTATTTTAACAAATGCCGATTTTGTTGCAGGCAAGCGTTCACCGGGCAAGGGTGAGGAAATTTGTTTAAGTGAGGAAGCGGCTAAATATCCGTTGCTGCTTGGTCAGATCGCTGAAAAACCAGCACCTGTTGTTTCTGCGCCCCCAACTGTTTCTACCACAAAGACAAGCAAAGGTGCTTAAAGCATGCGGTGCGGGATGAGCGAAAAGGATGGCTCTCTTTTATATGGCTTTGCGCATTGTCAACAGTCACTTCGTAAATGTCTGACGACAAGAATTGGGACACGGGTTTTGCGTCGTCATTATGGATGTGATGTTGGAGCATTCCAAGATGCCAATGCTGATCCTGCGACGATGATGCAGCTTTATCAAGCAATTGTTGAAGCACTCGATGATCCAGAGTGTGGAGAGCCTGGGTTTTCGTTGCAGAGGATTGATCTGACAAAAGCAACGCGTGAAGGCACGTTCCATTTTGTTTTAACGGGTGTTTTTTATCCCAATGGGCATTTGGGAGATTGGTCACACCAAGAGCCAATGAGCATCAATTTAGAGGTTGGTGATGACTGAGTTTGAACCTTTACCCTTTTCACAGATTCCTTTGCCACAAATTATTGAAGAGCTTTCTGTTGAAGCAATTTTAGAGCAAAAGATCACGCGTTTGACTGAGCTTTTTGCAGCGCATCATATTCCTTATAATGTGGAAAAGACGGCTTATGATCCGGTTGTCATTCAATTGCAAGCGGCGGCTTATGAAGAGTTGCTATTGCGCCAGCGAATTAATGAAGTAGCGCGGGATAATTTACTCACATTTGCCCATGGAACAAGTTTAGATCATTTGGGGGATTTTCATGGGGTCACGCGCCTTTTGGATGAAGATGATGAGCGTTTGCGCCGCCGCATTCGCTTGAATAGACAAGGACATTCCACAGGTGGCACAGCGCCACGTTACCAATATTTTGCCCTCTCAAGCGATATCCATGTCAAAGATGCTTTTGTTTATCGTGAGGGTAAAAGTCCGCTTATTCATGTTGCGCTTTTTAGTGACGCTCCTTCAGGGGTGGCTGATGAGGCTTTAATTGCAAAGGTGCAAGCAGCCCTTGATGCCCCCCATGTTAAAATGACCAATGACCACATCCTTGTGAAAAGCGCGGTACAGCGGATGATCAATGTTTCTGCTGATTTTTGGTTGTTACCGGATGAAGGCTCCTTTGTTTTGGAAAGAGCGGAGCAGAATTTAAGAGCAGAATGGGCGCGTGCGCAAAGGCTTGGGCGTGATTTGTCTTTAAGTTGGATACTAAGCCGCTTGATGGTTGAGGGCGTTCACCATGTGAACATAACGCAACCTTTTGAGGATATTTTGGTCGCACCTGATGAAGCAGTCGCACTAGGGGATATTGTTTTGTTTGAACGGGGGCGTGCTTATTGATGCTTTCCTCACTTTTGCCCCCGAATTCGAGCTTGTTTGAACGTTGTTTTGCAGAAGCAATGGCTCTTGAACTTCACGTTAAAACGGCACTCGAAGAAATACCCCGTGCGAAATTTATCACGCGTCCGCCTTCTTGGTTGCCCTTTTTAATTGATGAATATGGCTTACAAGAATTAAACCCTTATTTCTCTAACCTTTATGATTTAATTGATCAGGGTCTTGCATGGCAAAATATTCGCGGCTCCCTTGCGGCAATAGAGATGGGGCTTGAATGGCTAGGGATTTCGGCACGCTTTCAACCCGCATGGACAGGGCGAGCATGGTGGAATTCCTTTCAACTTGATTTTGATCAGTTGCCTGAACGGAAAAGCCTTGAAGCCATTGAAGCGATTACCGACCTTTCCAAAAGTTTGCGCTCTGATTTTCGTCGTGGGACCTATGGTTATGATGTGCAAGCTGTTGAATGCAATATGTCACGCCTTGATGACAGCATGTTGGAGTATGAAAGCGGTGTTCGTTTAACAGCTGGGGACACTTTGTTTTCCTTTGGACGCACAACAGAAATCAATCACACGCTCACAAGAGAAGAAGGCAGGCTTATTGGTAATTGGATAGATGATGGGGATGAAGAGTTAAGCTGGGACCTTATTGATTATCCATGGGATATGGCAAATTTTCCGTGGTGTTCGGTCAAAAAACATGAACGCGATATACTCATGGCAGAGTGGTTTAGCAACCGCACGCTTTATCTCGTGTTAAGAGACAGCCCAAATAGCGTGATTGGGTATCGCAGATGCTATGCTGTAGCGCCTGTCGAACAGGCTTTGGATGGTGTGTATAGCCATTGTGGTAACAGATTCCAGCCCTCCTCGATGGGCACGGCGCTTTTTCTGGCAGCCCGCACAGATTTTGAAGATGTTGAGGACAAACAAGCCGCCTCTGTTTCCCTTCTCGTTCATGGCTCTCTTGCACAACAAACCCCTCCTGGCAAACTTTGGTTAGGATTTGGTGAACTACGTGGTGGTGTAGAGATACTCAAAACGCCTGTCACTATTCCTTTGCGTGCCGATGTTCGCGAACAATTCAAGATTTTATTGAGGTTTTAATATGAAGCATGAAAGTGGTTTACCCTTTGCAATTGACAGATCGGTAGGCAAAGAGGAACAACAAAGCGTGGTGTTTTATGGCAAGCGCCCTTTTCTTCAAAGTGGTGAACTCAATGAGGTTCAAACCATCATCAGGGGGCGTCATGACCGTTTGGGGCGCCTTGTGGCACAAGAAGGAGACCGCGTTGAACGCGCTGATGCTTTTGTCAATAAAGAGACAAGGACTGTCACGTTAACAGAGGGCAAAATTTATATCACAGGCGATATTTTCCCCGTTGCACCAGCTGTACTCAACAATGTTGCCATGATTGGGCGTGTGGAAATTGGTGTGAAGCTGCAAAAAAAATGGATAACTCATGAAGAGGATCCAGAGCTGTTGGGGCAAGTTGCCGGCAGTTTGGCAGAAGGAGAGCCCGGAGCGGCACGCGAAGTCGCAAAACTTGTCTGGGCTCTCAAAGATGATGAGCAGCAAGGGGCTTTCTTTCCGGTCTATATCTTACAAGATGGCGTTTTGATTGATCAAAAATCGCCCTCACTGCTTGAACCGGCCATGCAAGCTATTGCGACGTACGACCGCGCCCATGGGCATTATATCGTGGGGGGATGCCGTGTAAGTGCATTGGGAGCCAATAACGGTTGCCAAGTGTTTAGTATTCAAGAAGGAGAAGCCAATATCAATGGCTTTAAACGCAAACGCTTAGCGGCTTTGCGCCATGAAGAGCCAGAGGATTTTTCGACAAGCGTTGTTCCAAGCGAAACGCATATTTTTGCGCCCCCAAAAGGGAAAACAAGTTTCACCTTTAAACCCTATTATTTTCCTATTGCTGATATTCAGTCTCTTTTGTTGACAAAAGAAAAAACCGTTACCGTCACCCGCGGTGCGGTTGCCGCAGGGCGTGATGGTGTTCCTGATAAAAGCATCACCGCGTTTATCAAAATCGTTCAAGGAACTAAAGAATTTAAAGAAGGAACGGATTTTAAAAAAACCGGAGACACCATTGATTGGGCACCGGTGGGAGACGAACCTTTAGCAGGGAGCAGCTATAAGGTGACTTACCGCTATCGCGCAAAAATCACGGCTGATAAGGTAACAGCGCAGGAAATCACTGTCTCAGGTGGGGCGCAAGGTGGTGATATTATCGTCAGTTACACTTACAAACTCCCCCGCATTGACCGCATAGGACTGAACACAGGGGGCAATGTGGTTTACATCAAAGGTATCTCAGTAGATCATCCCATGGCACCCAGTGTCCCTGATGATGTGTTGTCCCTTGCAACCATTACCAACAATTGGCTTGAAACGCCGGTTGTGGTCAATGATGGCACACGGGTTGCCCCCTATGATGAAATGTGGCGCTATTTTCAACGGGTGCTTTCGCTTGATCGATTGATGCAATTAGAGCGTATTAAAAGCAATGTTGACTCTAAAGAACCTGTTGCCAAAAAGGGCATGTTTGCAGACCCTTTTCTTGATGATAGTTACAGAGATGAAGGCTTTCAACAAACGGGGGCTGTAGGCAACGGCATTTTACAGCTCGCCATTGACCCAACATTCTATACTACTCCTTTAAAAGCGCCTGTCACCCTTGACTGGACAAATGAAGTGATCATTGCGCAAGAGTTGACAACCGCTTGCGAAAAGATCAACCCCTATCAAAATTTTGCACCCCTGCCTGGTACAGTAACCCTTGAACCCGCAACAGACTTCTGGCATGAACAACGCACCGATTGGCTCTCGGGTATCACCAATCAAATCATTATGGGAAAACATCGCGGCAGTACCATACGTAGAACAGAAGTAAGCGATAATTTCATCAACACACACCAAGAACAAATCGACTTTTTAAGACAAATTACCCTTCACTTTAAAATTGAAGGTTTTGGCAGTAGCGAAATCTTGGAAAGTCTTACCTTTGATGGTGTGAATGTTTTACCAAAAACAAAGCTTGTTGCCGATAGACAAGGCACCCTTGAAGGCACTTTCACGATTCCTAAAAACATTACCGCTGGCACAAAAAACGTTGTGGCACGGGGAAAAGGTGGAACAACGGCAACGGGGCTTTTTACCGGTCAAGGTGTGATTGATGTGAAAGTGATGCGGCGCACCACCACGGTGAAGATCTGGACGCAATTTGACCCACAAGCCCAAGTCTTTACCCCTGATGAAACACGGCAAATCACCGGTATTGACTTTCATCTTTGCAAAATCGGCAATCAGAACCATGATCTGGTGATTGATTTGGTGACAACCGAAAACGGCTATCCGACCGCCGATATTCAAGCACAAAGCTTTTATTCTATGAAGGAGGCAAAGCTAGGTTGGGCAGAGGCACGCTATGATGTACCACTCCTTGTGATGGATGACCGCTTAACGGCTTTCGTTATCAAGACAGATGATGCTGATCATTCTGTTTCACTGGCAAAGCTTGGAGATTTTGATGCAGAACACCAGAGATATGTCTCAAGCCACCCTTACGTGACCGGTCCACGCTTTTCTTCTGTCAATGCTAGGAGCTGGACCGCTCATCAAGATGAAGCCTTAGCCTTTCGGGTGTTGGCGGCACGCTATACACAAACAGAAAAGATTGTCGATTTAGGCACCTTTGACCTTGTGGACTGCTCTGATTTGCAAGTACGCGCAGCCATTGAATTGCCTAAAGAGGGGCGTTTTATCAGTTCTGAATTCCCAATCTTGCGGGAAAACTTGACCAAAATTGATCAAGCTCTTTTGGCTGTTGAGGAAAAGGTAGACGAAAAAGCGCCTTCAAAACACACGCATAGCATAAGTGATGTCGCAGATCTAGAAAGCGCTCTCAATGGCAAAATGGCAGCGGATAAAACTTTCTCATTTGCTGATTTAAGCCATATCGAAGGCGCAAAAGATGCCGCAAATAATTATGTTCTCTATAAATCAAGCAATAATAACTTCACCTTTGGCAGTGCTGTCTCACTGTTAGGTGCGCATCAACATAAAACCGAAGATATCGTGGGTCTTGATGATTTTAGAGCCAAGATCAATGAAGATCTCACAAGCTATGGTCGCTTAGCCAGCCCAAATGAATGGCAAAGTTATAATAAATTTACCAGCAAAATCACTATGAGTGGTGGCTTAGAACTGTTGGGTAATTCG
>NZ_JBHIPW010000032.1:0-1143 GCF_042196265.1 Bartonella sp. AP1QHHD | reverse complement strand
ATCTCATTTAAAAATTTAAATCTCTATAAAGGAATTGTGCTCATGCAAAAGAAGTTTGCACTCACAAATGAAACGCGTGTAATTAATAATCATACCCTTTATCGCATTAAAGCATTAAAAGACTTTGCTGATGTTAAGGCTGGTGCCTTGGGTGGCTTTATTGAAAAGGAAGATAACCTCTCTCATGATGGCAATTGCTGGGTGTATGATGAGGCTCTTGTGTTTAAAAATGGTCACGTTTATGAAAATGCAAGAGTTTTTGGCAATGCTGTCACTTGTGGTCATATCTATGGTCATGCGCGGGTTTATGACAATGCTATCATTGCTGGCTATGTTTATGATAATGCCTATGTTTATGACAATGCTAGGGTTTATGAAAATGCTCGTATAGCAAATAACGTACATGTTTATGAAAATGCCAATATTCATGGCATTGCTGTTATTCGTGAAAATGTCGGCGGGTCTACTAAAATAAAAACCTATACTGAACGTCTCTCTCCTTATGGTGAATTAGAGATTGTCTGGGTCTAATTAATAAAGCAGCGGCGGGCGCGGCGGGGGCGCCTGCTTTCTAAGCAAATTTTCCATTTCAAATTTTAGCAAATGTTTATCACATTAAATTGTGAGGGTATCTCTATGTGCAAAAAATATGAATTAACCAGTGAAATCAAAAAAATCAAACATGCTCTTACTCGAAATATTATAAACCTTTATCGCATTAAAGCTTTAAAAGATTTTGATGATGTACAGGCGGGGTCTTTAGGCGGCTTTATTGAAAAGGAAGTTAACCTATCCCATGATGGTAATTGCTGGGTGTATGATGAGGCTTGTGTCTATGGTCATGCAAGAGTGTATGAAAATGCAAAAATACGCCATTTTTCTCAAGTCTGTGGTCAAGTTTATGGCAATGCTGAGGTCTATGGAAAAGCTTTTATCTCTCAATATGCTAAAGTTTATGACCATGCTTTTGTCTATAGCAATGCTCATGTTTATGGCAATGTTTATGGGTATGCTCATGTGAATGGTAGTGCCCGCATTCTTGCTGATGCTCATATTTATGATCATGCGCATGTTTCTTATGATGCTACGGTTTTTAGTTATGCACGCGTTTATGGTCATGCCAAGGTTTCTGGCTTGGCTTGT
>NZ_JBHIPW010000031.1:0-4712 GCF_042196265.1 Bartonella sp. AP1QHHD | reverse complement strand
CTGTTTGATCCTAACAAAAGGGTTAAATGGACTGAAAAAGGGGAAACGGTATGGGGCACTAATATTGATAGAATGAAAGCAAGAAGAGCACCTATAGGATATGATGGTAAGTCTGTTGAGTTGCATCACCTAAATCAAACCCCTGATGGACCCTTAGCAGAAATGAGCCATGAATTTCATAAAAAATATACTTCTGTTATTCATGCTAATCCAAAAACACATCAATCGCTCATAGATAGAAAAAAGTTTGAGAAGCAGAGAGAGGAATATTGGTATAAACTTGGTAATGGGTATGGAGAACAAGAAAACAGTAGTTTAGGAGGAATAATCAATATGAAATGGGGCATTATAGGTCTAAATTTTGACAGATGGGGACAGAAGCACCGGCAGTAATTCTCTACGGTTGATGAAAAGAGAAACTTATAAAATAATTTATGGAGGATAATTGATGAAAACCTATACCTTAGATGATGTTACAGTATTAGTTGATAAATATGAAGGTGATATTGTTAATTTTGCTAGCAAAGATAAGGAGGTTGATGATCTCGTGATTGAAAAAGCTGAGGAAATTCTTGGTTTGCAATTCACATCTTCCTATAAAGTTTTTTTAAAACATTATAAAGGCGGGGACATTGGTGGTTATGAAATCTATAGGCTTTATAAGGAGTGTGGAGAAGATATTCCTTTTGATGATATTGTTTTCCAAAATTTAAATGATAGGAAACGTGGTTTTGCAACACTAGAACAGCTTATCGTTTGTGATGCTGCTTTTGGTGAAACCTTTTATTTTGATTATACGCAGTTTCGGGATGGTGAATGCCCACTTTATGTCATGCTTCCATCTGAAGATTGCGAATATTACGCAAGTAATTTTTATGAATTCCTTTGCAAAAGAATTAAAGAAAGCGTGGGAGTTGAGATACCTGATGGTGAACAACCAATTGAAAAGACTGAGAACACTCCCACTCCGCAACCTATACCTTTTTACAAGAGCTTTTGGAAAAAACTATGGAAGAGGTGAAGTTGATAGAGGGAATATGGAGCGTTTATCACGCAAGTTTTGAGGATCATCCATGAAAACCTATACCTTAGATGATGTTGCAGTATTAATTGATAAATATAATGATATTATCAATTTTGGTACTGAAAAAAATGCGGTTGATGATCTTGTGATTGAAAAGGCTGAGAGAACTCTTGGTTTACAATTCACCTCGTCCTACAAAAGTTTTTTAAAAAATTATGGAGGAGGAGAAATTGGTTGCGAGGAAATTTTTAGCATTTATGGTGTAGACTTTGAAACTGTTTATGGTGGTGACATTGTCTATAATCGCTTAACAGAAATGAAAAATGGTTTAGCAAAATCACAGCAGCTTGTTGTCAGTAGAACTGATTTTGGTGAGACATTTTACTTTGATTACTCTCAGTTTCAGGATGGTGAATGTCCGCTCTATTTTGAGGTAATATCTGGAGATCCCCTTTATTATGCAAGTAATTTTTATGAATTTCTCTGTAAAAGAATTAAGGACCATGCAGGGGAAGATTTATGAAAACCTATACTTTAGATGATGTTGCAGTATTAATTGATAAAGTGAATAAATATGATGATATTATCAATTTGGGTACTGAAGATGATAGAGAGAATGAAACAGATGATTTACAGATTGAAAAGGCGGAGAAAGCTTTGGGTTTGCAATTCACATCCTCTTACAAAGTTTTCTTAAAAAAATATGGAGGAGGAGAAATTGGTGGTGATGAAATATTTAGCATTTATGGAGATTGTGGGGAAGGTATTCCTGCTGGTGATATTGTTTACCGAAACTTACTCAATAGAGAACGTGGTTTTGTGACACCAGAACAGCTTTTCGTTAGCAGAACAGATTTTGGTGAAACCTTTTATTTTGATTATACGCAGTTTAGGGATGGTGAATGCCCACTTTATGTCATGCTTCCATCTGAAGATTGCGAATATTACGCTAGCAATTTTTATGAATTCCTTTGCAAAAGAATTAAAGAAAGCGTGGGAGCTGAGATACCTGATGGTGACCAACCGATTGAAAAGATTGAGAACACTCCCACTCCGCAACCTATACCTTTTTACAAGAGTTTTTGGAAAAAACTATGGAAGAGGTGAAATTGATAGAGGAAATATGGAGCGTTTATAACGCACGTTTTGAGGATCATCTATGAAAACCTATACTTTAGATGATGTTGCAGTATTAATTGATAAAGTGAATAAATATGATGATGAGATTATCAATTTTGGTACTGCAAAAAATGCGGTTGATGATTTTGTAATTGAAAAGGCGGAGAAAATTCTCAGTTTACAATTTACATCTTCTTACAAGAGTTTTTTAAAAAATTATAAAGGAGGAGAAATTGGTGGCGAAGAAATTTTTAGCCTTTATAAGGATTGTGGGGAAGGTATTCCTGCTGGTGATATCGTTTACCAAAACTTAAATGATAGAAAACGTGGTTTTACGACACCAGAACAACTCGTTGTGAGTTATGATCTTGGTGAAACCTTTTATTTTGATTATACGCAGTTTCGGGATGGAGAATGCCCACTCTATGTCATGCTTCCATCTGAAGATTGCGAATATTACGCTAGCAATTTTTATGAATTCCTTTGCAAAAGAATTAAAGAAAGCGTGGGAGAAGAGATACCTGAAGGTGAACAACCGATTGAAAAGACTGAGAACACTCCCACTCCGCAACCTATCCCTTTTTACAAGAGTTTTTGGAAAAAACTATGGAAGAGGTGAAATTGATAACGAGGAAATATGGAGCGTTTATCACGCAAGTTTTGAGGATCATCTATGAAAACCTATACCTTAGCTGATGTTGCAGTACTAGTTGATAAATATAACGATAGTATCGATTTTGGCTCGACAGATGAAGCAGTTGATGATGCACTGATTGAAAAAGCAGAGAAAACTCTTGGTTTGCAGTTTACGTCTTCCTATAAAAGTTTTTTAAAAAACTATGGAAGAGGGGAAATTTGTGGTGAGGAAATATGTAGCGTTTATGATACAAACTTTGAGATTGTTCGTAGTGATGATATTGTTTATAAAAACTTAAATTATAGAAAAAATGGTTTTGCAACGCCACAGCAACTTATTGTTAGTAGAACCGATTTTGGAGAGACATTTTTCTTCGATTATTCTCAATTCCAGAATGGAGAATGTGCACTCTATTTTGATTTTCCACCCAAAGATCCACAATATTATGCAAGTAACTTCTATGAATTCCTCTGTAAAAGGATTACAGATAATTTGAAGTAGATTTTTTTGTATGGTGGTTTTACTTTCAAATTGCAATGTTAAACCACCATTATTTTTTTCTTTTCAAGAATGCAAGCGTCGTTAATATTTTTTAGGGGGGAAGGACTTNTCTTTAGCCTTTATAAGGAGTGTGGAGCAGATATCCCTGGTGGTGATATTGTTTTCAAAAACTTAAATGCTAGAAAACGTGGTTTTGCAACATCAGAACAGCTTGTCGTGTGTTACGCTGATTTTGGTGAAACCTTTTATTTTGATTATACGCAGTTTAGGGATGGAGAATGCCCACTTTATGTCATGCTTCCATCTGAAGATTGCGAATATTACGCAAGTAATTTTTATGAATTCCTATGCAAAAGAATTAAAGTACACGCGGGAGTTGAGATACCTGATGGTGACCAACCGATTGAAAAGATTGAGAACACTCCCACTCCGCAACCTATACCTTTTTACAAGAGTTTTTGGAAAAAACTATGGAAGAGGTGAAATTGATAGTGAGAAAATATATAGTCTTTCTAGAGAGCCTAAGTATTACACAAGTAATTTTTATGTAAAAGAATTACAGATCATGCTGGGGGAATGATGATGCAAACCAAAGATGTCACAGAGATTTTAAAAAGACTGGGCTGGGAGCCTTATCGTGATAACGTGGGGGATACCTTTGCGCATTATCATCTTCCCGATCGCATTGTCGGTATTGGCTATGGTGTAAAAAATTATGGAGAGAGTGGCAAAGAGTTTTTGCTTTCGGCTGATCTCACCACCGCTGCTTATTGTCTTGCTCGGGAATATTCTAGAGGTGAAAAATCACAGCGTAAATATGGAGATGTGCTGTTTTACGCGAAGGAGGATTTTAATGTTAAAGCTCCGGATCTTTCCGAAAGCCATATCACAACCGCTTTAAACAAAGTGATTGCATGGGCGCAAGCACAGGATATTGAAAAAAAGTTGTGCGAGGAAGCTGCTGATCATTCTGCCGTTGCACAAGCATTACTTGGTGATATGGAGGCTTTAAGGAGTGATAGATCTACTCCAAAACTATCTGTGCCAGAATTTGCTGATTATAAAACAATGACATCGGATGATCGCCTGCTTTTTTTTGCGCAAGCCTATAAAAATGGGGAGTTGGATGATATTCTAACGCGCAAAAAAACCAAACAGCGCTCGATAAGCCTCACAGCAGCAATGCGCGTTCTCAAAACACAAGGGTGGTTTGCTACGGAGCCTGGAAAAATGTGGTTGATTTTGCCCGACTGCTTCATTCAATTTGATTTTGGTTTTATACGTCTTCATGATAATTACAATGTCCGTATTGAAGCTGAAATATCTAATGAAATGATTTCTGTTGCTTGCAATTGTATTCACTTTAGTGAGGAATATTGGTGTGTTTCTCCTAAAAATATTTATAATTCTTTTAATACGATTGGGGGGGGG